>JBCCBL010000080.1:0-10325 GCA_039034055.1 Verrucomicrobiota bacterium
CGCCCATCTGAGCCCGTCTTCATTATTTCTGCCATGCCGGCGACCAGCATGTCGTGCGTCCAGCTATGGTTTCTCGGGTGAGGGCTTTCTGCGTTCTCGGGCATACGCCACCGTCCTTCCAGCGGTGGTTAAAGAGCCAACTATCCGGTGCATCTCCCCAATCCGGGGCGATCACTCGCATAGCGTCTTCGACTACCTCACAGAGAGCCTGATAGAACTTAGACGGCTCTGAGCGATTTAGGCTTCCAACGGTACGTCTTGGATCGATGCGCGCGCGCCAAAGAATTTCGTCGGCCATCCAGTTTCCGATCCCAGGACAAACGGATTGATCCAGTAATAGAGCTTTCACATTGGCCCGCGGACGCTGTGAAAGATGCGCCTTAAAATACACTAGATCAAACAAATCGCTCCTGACATCGTGAGGCAGTTTAGACCAAAATGTAGGGAGGTCGCCCGCTTCTTCGACCACCTCCATTCGCCCGAAGTGACGCGCATCATTAAAAATAAGTTCCACCGACTCGAGCGTTATGATCAGTCGATCATGCTTCGCGAAGGGGCGGAGTTCCGGATCCTCGGTGCTCAATTTACCTGTCATACCGAGATGCCCAGATAGCCACACTCCTTTTGAAAACCCAAACAGCATGCGTTTACCATGGGTCTGAATCGAACGGAATTCACAGGCTGACAAATCCGCAAAGGCGCCCAAATCCGCACCACGAAATACGCGCGACTGGGCGTCGATCCAGACCTTGGATACTTTCTGACCCAGGCCGGGTGACCATTTTTGGGCATAAAAGGCGACTTCAGCTAGCTCTGGCATTCGATCAGTAAGCGTGAGTTTCAGCCTACTGCAAACTACTGGCGATCAACGTGAAAGAAATTCTCTTTCAAAATAACATTTCAGGCGAAGCGGGGTTGATTTTCATAGGGAAACGGGCGATATACTACATCCTTGCGAGCCTAAAGACCGGAAACCCAGTGATCGAGTCCCCTAGCCAAACCAATTTGAGCCGGAAAGAGATTTTTACGCCCTTTGAGCGACAGCGTCTTCGAAAGGCACGCCATCGGCGAATTAGACAGGTAAAAGCAATCCTACGCTACCTGCCCAGACGGGCCTCGCTGCATCGGTATCCGGTAATCAAGCTGTTTCACAAATCCGCATTAAAACGCGCCTACCTCTGGTCCTTTAAAACTGAATTTGTTGCCAACGCTCTCTTTTGGGGCTGCCTCATTGCCTTCTTGCCAATCATTGGCGTGCAAATTCTCTTGGCCTCGATCCTCGCGATGTTCGTCCGAGCGAATTTGCCCATAATCGTGGCCATCCAATGGATTTCCAATCCCGGCACACTCGTCCCAATCTACTTTGCAGCATACAAGCTGGGAGACTGGATGTTTCGGCTGGTCGGGGCCCGCCCCGAATCCACCCCTGGAGACGATGCGATGACCGAGCAAATTGCCGAGGCTGCTTCATCACTGAGCAATTTGTATACATTCGTCACCGAGGCTCCTTTGCAGAATATGCTATACCTGAGCGGTGCAACTGTCCTAGGAGGCTTCATCATCGGACTCACCTTAGGCACTTTATTGTCATCACTCTACCGCGCCGGATTTCGATTTGGGATCAAGAAAATTCCACGCTCAGGACTCACCATCCAGCCCTTCCGCAAACAGACCACCAAGGCGCGGCAAGAGAAACTGGACACCGGGCCCGGCAAGCAAGCCTAGGCATTTCGGCCGACCAATAGAGCCCCTCAACGGGGGCTGAAAATATTAGCACCGGGATTCTCATGAAAGAGCTTGCCCCGCGCGCTCTCGTGAATGTTATCTCCCGGCTATTTGCCCTCTCAAATCGACTTAACGCATGCCTAAACGGACTGATATTGAAACCATCTTAATAATTGGATCTGGCCCGATCGTGATCGGCCAAGCCTGCGAGTTTGACTACTCCGGCACCCAAGCATGCAAGGCCCTGCGCGAAGAAAACTATCGTGTCGTCCTGGTCAACAGCAACCCGGCCACCATCATGACCGACCCAGAATTTGCCGATGTCACCTACATTGAGCCCCTCACGGTCGAAGTCGTCGAGAAAATCATCGCCAAAGAAAAACCCGATGCCCTCCTTCCAACCCTGGGAGGTCAGACCGGACTCAACCTCTCTCTCGACCTTGCAAATTTGGGTATCCTCGACAAATACGGCGTCGAATTGATCGGCGCAAAGCAGGAAGCCATCGAGAAGGGAGAAGACCGTGAACTCTTCAAAAAGGCGATGTATAAAATCGGCCTCGACTGCGCGAAGTCGCTCGTCGTCAAAACCCTCCAAGAGGCCCTCGATGCGCTCGAAGAAATCGGCGAATTCCCCATCATCATCCGCCCGTCCTTCACCCTCGGAGGCTCCGGGGGCGGCATCGCTTACAATCGTGAAGAATACGAGCAGATGATTCAAAACGGGTTGGACATCTCTCCCGTCCATGAAGTCTTGGTCGAGGAATGCCTGATCGGCTGGAAAGAATACGAAATGGAAGTCATGCGCGATTGCAACGATCAGTGCGTGGTCATCTGCTCCATTGAGAATTTTGACCCGATGGGCGTCCATACCGGCGACTCGATCACCGTCGCCCCGGCGATGACCTTGACCGATAAAGAGTACCAATTGATGCGGGATGCCTCCTTCGCAGTCATTCGGGAAATTGGCGTCGAGACCGGGGGATCCAACATCCAGTTCTCAGTGGATCCCAAAACCGGCCGGATGGTGGTGATCGAAATGAACCCTCGGGTCTCCCGCTCGTCGGCCCTCGCCTCCAAAGCAACCGGCTTCCCAATCGCCAAAATCGCCGCTAAGCTAGCAATTGGATACACCCTCGACGAACTCAACAACGACATCACCCGCGAGACCCCCGCGAGTTTCGAGCCGACCATCGACTACGTTGTCACCAAGATTCCCCGCTTCACTTTTGAAAAGTTCCCGGATGCAGACTCAACGCTAACCTCCTCCATGAAATCTGTTGGAGAAGCGATGGCCATCGGCCGCACCTTCAAAGAATCCTTTCAAAAAGCTCTGCGATCCCTTGAAATTGGCGCCTATGGATTTGGAGCTGGCGGCAAACACGGGGAAGCTGTGATGCCGAAAGGTCTCAACCTGCGCAACGGCCTCTCCCGCCCCTCCGCCGAACGCCTTTTCTACATCCGCTACGCATTCCTGGCGGATATGCCACTCGATGAGATCCAAGAACTCACCAAAATCGATCCCTGGTTCCTCTATCAGCTCAAACAAATCACCGAGATGGAAAAAAGCCTCCGGGGTTCTCGACTCGATTTGCTCACTGAAGACACCCTGCGCAAAGCCAAAGAATATGGCTTCTCCGACGTGCAGATTGCCCACTTACTCGGTAACAACCGCCTCAACGTCCGCAAATACCGCGAAAAACAAGGGGTCTTCACGCAGTATCGCCTAGTCGATACCTGTGCCGCAGAATTTGAAGCCTACACACCCTACTTCTACTCTTCTTACGGTAGCGAAAACGAGTTGAATCCCAGTGATCGCAAAAAAATCATGATCCTCGGGGGCGGCCCAAACCGCATCGGACAAGGCATCGAATTCGACTACTGCTGCGTCCACGCATCGTTCGCCCTGCAGGCCGACGGATACGAAACCATTATGGTCAACTCCAACCCGGAGACCGTATCGACTGACTACGACACCTCAGACCGCCTCTTCTTCGAACCCCTCACCCTTGAAGACGTCCTCGAGATTTACTACCAAGAGAAATGCGACGGAGCAATCGTCCAATTCGGAGGACAGACTCCCCTAAATCTCGCAGCAGACCTACAGGCCCACGGCGTCAATATCATCGGAACCTCGCCCGACTCTATCGATCTCGCCGAGGACCGCGAACGCTTTAAAAACATCCTCAATACACTCGGCCTCCGCCAGCCAGATAACCGTACCGCGATGTCCCCCGAGCAGGCCTACGAAATGGCCGGCGAGATTGGCTTCCCCATCCTCCTCCGCCCATCCTTTGTTCTCGGAGGACGCGGGATGTTTATCGTGTATGACATGAGCGAGATGAAAAAAGTCGTCCGCGAAGCCTTCGATGTCGCCCCAGGAAAGCCCGTCCTCCTCGACAAATTCCTCGAAGACGCCATCGAGCTGGACGTCGATTGCATCTCCGACGGAAACATTACCGTGATTGGCGGCATGCTTGAACACGTTGAATTTGCTGGGGTCCACTCTGGGGACGCCTCCATGGTAATGCCCCCTCATACGCTCGGCAAAGCGATGATTGATCGCGTAATCGAATCGACCAAAGCATTGGCCAAAGAACTCAAAGTGATTGGTCTGATGAACACCCAATACGCGATCAAAGAGGGCGAGCTATTCGTTCTAGAAGTGAACCCCCGCGCCTCGCGGACCATCCCGTTTGTCTCAAAAGTCATCGGGGTCCCCCTCGCAAAACTAGCCGCCAAAATCATGGCCGGCAAAACGCTTGAAGAACTCGGATTCACTCAGGAAATCATCCCGCCCTTCAACGCGATCAAAGAGTCCGTATTCCCATTTTCACGCTTCCCTGGCTCACCCATTATCCTCAGCCCAGAAATGCGCTCTACCGGCGAAGTTATGGGACTCGACAAAAACTTAGGACTCGCTTTTGCCAAAGCCCAAATGGCCGCGAAACCATCGCTACCCATGAAAGGCGACGTATTTGTCTCAGTCAAAGACTCCGACAAAGCCAAGGTCATCGATGTCGCCCGCCAGCTATCCCATCTGGGTTTTGGCATCGTAAGCACCGTCGGGACCGCACGCGCTCTTGAGGAAAACGGGGTAGACGTCACCCGCATCTTCCGCCTATCCGAAGGCCGACCGAACGTGATCGACCTCATCAAAAACGAGAAAATCACCCTGATCATCAACACGCCCAGTGGCACCATCCCACGCAAGGACGAGAATCTCATCCGCACCGAAGCGGTGAAACATGGCGTCTGTATCTTTACCACGATCTCTGGCGCACGCGCCGCCGTCGACGCTATTAAAGCCCTCCGCAAACACGACGTCGAAGTGAAATCAGTCCAGGAATACACTCAACTCGTCCGTGCTTAAAATAAAGTAACGGCCGGAACATCCAGCTGCCGTCTCGCGAAACCCCATGCCCGCTGAACCCATATCACTCGTCGCTCTAATCCACGGACCCGACCGACCCGGCATTGCCGCCAAGCTCACAACCTGGATTTTCGAAAACGGCGGCAACATACGCCACGCCGACCAGCACCACGACCGCGAAGAAAACGTCTTTTTCCAGAGGCTCGAATGGACCCAATTGGAAGGCACCGACCTTCAAGCAAAAGCCCAAACCTTTCGCCGATTTGCAGAGGAAGACTTAAAAATGCAATGCACCGTCGGCCTCTCCTCCGATCAAGCCCCCGTCGCGGTGTTCGTCTCCAAAATACCCCACTGTTTCCACGACATCATTCTACGATTCAAGGCAAACGAACTGCGCGGTAAAATCGCTTGCATCATCTCGAATCACGAAACCCTCCGCGAAGCTGCCGACCACTACCAGATCCCCTTCTACTACATCCCAATCTCCGCCGCAACCAAGGCCTCCGCTGAACAGCGACAACTCGAAATCCTCAAGCAGCACAAAGTTGAACTGGTGCTACTCGCGCGATACATGCAAGTCCTCTCATCCAGATTCATTAGAGATGCCGAGTGCCCAGTCATAAACATTCACCACTCATTCCTGCCAGCCTTCGCCGGAGGCAAACCGTATCACCAAGCCTACAAACGCGGGGTGAAAATCATCGGAGCGACTGCCCACTATGCCACTGCAGACCTGGATGAGGGCCCGATCATTCAACAAGAAATATCCCGAGTCTCCCATCGACAAGGCGTCCGAGACCTCATCCGGAAAGGAAAGGACCTCGAGAAAACTGCCTTTGCCCAGGCCGCCAGTTGGCACCTTGAAAAACGTATCCTTGTCTATGAAAATAAAACGGTTGTCTTCGACTAAGCGGCTGTTTTGCTCGCTAGCTTCCCTTTCATCTCCATAAACTATTCAACCCATGGCCGAAAAAGAAACGCCTCAACCAGCAGACGACGATCGCAACCTCGTGAGCGTCGACGAAAATTACCCTCATGCATCCGAAGAGGAAAAGCTGGCCCTCCTTTGGAAAAAGAACAAAGGATTCATCTTCGCGGCGACTGCCATCTTCATCGTGGTCGTGGTTGGACTTCAAGTTGTAGACGGAATGCGGCGCAGTCAGATTGCCAGCCAGCAAGCAGCCTATCTCGATGCGGTCTCCAATGAGTCCCTCGAAGCCTTTGCCGAAAGCAATGTCGGATCCCCACTCGGTGGCGCAGCAGCCCTCAAAGCCGCTGACGACGCCTATGAAGCCCAAGACTTTTCAAAAGCAGAATCACTCTACGGTGCCGCTGCAGAAAGCCTGAAAGGCACACCCTTCGCCGAGCGCGCCCGACTGGGCATTGGCTACAGCCAAGCAAAGTCCGAAGACCTCACATCAGCAATAGCTACTTGGAACAACCTAGCGTCAGATATCGAAGCCTCCGATGGCGCAAGAGCTGAAGCGAGCTATGCCATCGCTGTCGCCACGCTTGGTGCCGAAGATACCACCGAATTTGACAATGCTGTAGCACGCCTTGAGTCCTTTCCGAATGGTATCGAATATACCAACCGCCTGCGGACCATCGCTCCCGACAGGCTTTAGAAAGATGCATGCTCACATCGATCAGGACGGAGAGAGCCTGCACCGCTGGGTAAAAGGAGTATCCACCTTCTGGGCCCATCCCGAAAAAGGAGCCCGCCTGATGCGCTGGGATGTTGAAATGGCTGATGGATCGCTTCGAGAAGTGCTATGCTGGCCTGAAAAACCAGACTGGGATACAGTCGCCAAAATTCGCGGCGGCAACCCGATTCTCTTCCCTTTCGCTGCCAGGACCTTCCACAAAGGAGAACTCGGCAAATGGAAAGCGCCCTCAGGAACCATTCTCCCCATGGCGATGCATGGATACGCACGCCAAGGGGAATTTGAACTGGAAAGCGCCGCCAGCGATGGGTTCATCGCCCGATTCATCCCAAGCGAAGAAGCCAAAGAGGCCTACCCCTTCGAATATAACTTCTACGTACACTACCGCTTCTTTGAACTCGCGCTAGAAGTCTCGCTCACGCTTGAAAATACTGGAAATGAACCCATTCCATGGAGTGCTGGGCACCACTTCTATTTCAACCTCCCCTGGCACTCGAGTCTCGAACGCAAACACTATCGCATCGAGCTACCCAAAGCTAAGGCCTTCCGCCAGGATCCCGGAGGTAAACTCCTCGCCGAGAAAACCTTCCCGCAGACCGACACCTTCGCCAACCCAGACCTCTCAGACCGCATCCACACCAAACTCAAGAAGCCAGAAGCCACATTCGGGCCCGCTGGTGGCGAAGAAGACATAAAAATATCTTGGACCGACAGCGAGGGAAACAACCCATGGCACACCCTGGTTACCTGGACTATGGACGACGACGCACCCTACTACTGCATCGAGCCCTGGATGGGACCCCCTAACAGTCCAGAAACAAACAAAGGACTCCATTGGGTAAAACCCCGCGAATCACAAAATTACAAAGTCCGCCTCGAACTAGTTTGAAGTAAAAAATACCCCAACACCGTCGGCTTCGCACCGTCGCGTGCACCGACAACCGTTCGGCCAGAGCTTCAAGAAATCAACCTTTCTTCAAGCGCGTTTCTAAATCCATCCGTCCAAGCCGTCGGCTGGTGTGTGTCGCCTGATAGTTTGCAAACGGTTCGCGTTCCCGTGCAGAAAACCGTTTGCTTAGCCTCATCAAGAATTTCAAAGTTCATCGTGACACCCCCTGCGCGTATGCGCGTCACACTAAATCTCACGCAAATCTTGCCGGGTTTGCGGACGGGCTGACGGAACCGCGCGTCGAGGCCATGGACCACCACATAAATATCCTCATCGCGCTCAGCGTTGAAATCAGGCACACCCAAAAGCTCCTGAAAGAATGCCTGCTGCGCGCGCTCAAGATGAATCAAATAGCGCGTATGGTGCAGCACACCCAACGCATCCAATTCATCAAAATAAATCTCAGAAAGATGGTAATAATACTTAGATGGCATCTTTCACGATCAGCCAAAAAAGAAGAATGTCAAAAACCTGGATACTTCACCCGAATAGCATGAGTCTATCGATACGCCAAATGCATCTTCGCTTTCATATCCCGCACGGCAGCATCGATACCACAAAAAATAGCACGAGAGATTATAGAATGCCCGATATTTAACTCATACAGATGTGGAACCGAGACAACGACATCCGTTACATTATGATAATTCAAGCCGTGCCCCGCATTCACTTTCATCCCGAGTTTGTGAGTTAACTCAGCCCCCTTCACAAGTTTATCCAACTCTGCGAATTTACTGTCACGTTTGTAATAACCATTTGCATACGAACCAGTATGAAGCTCCACCATTTCTGCTCCAATCTCTTTAGAGGCTTCGATCGAATCTCGATCTGGGTCGATGAAAAGACTGATCTCGATATCTGCGTCTTGCAGAGCCTGAGTCGCAGCCTTCACTCGTTCCAAATTTCCGGCTACATCCAAGCCCCCTTCTGTAGTGACTTCTTCACGACTCTCCGGCACAAATAAGACACACTCAGGCTTAACCTGAAGGGCAAATGCCACCATCTCATCCGTACAGGCCATTTCGAGATTCATTCGGGTCGCGATGACTTCCTTTAAACGCAACGCATCGGAACGCTGGACATGCCGTTGATCCTCACGAGGATGCAAAGTAATGCCGTCAGCTCCCGCTTTTTCGGCAGCTAGAGCAACGGCCACCGGATCCGGTTCCACGTTCTGGCCACAGTCCCGATCATACTCGCGATAACGCGCTTGGCGCACGGTGGCGCTGTGATCAATATTTACACCGAGTAAAATGGGAGAATTCATATTTTTGCTAGGTTGGATGAGGAGAAGATAGGCACGGTATCAAAAAGGCAATTCCGTCTGCAATTTACTTGCCGGCTCGTCCAATATCTTTTGCAGGAACGATGGACGGTGCAACTGACACGGTCCTCGCTCAAGGAGTGCCTCCCGATGGCGTATCGTCCCATAGCCCTTGTTATCAGAGAAGCCATACGCCGGGAATGCTTTGTCTGCATCCACCATCAAACGATCACGGTAGACTTTCGCCAGAACCGACGCCATCGCAATTACTAAGCTAGTATCATCTCCCTTCACAATTGCTTCATGGGGGTAGCCCAGACGTTTTACAGGTTTACCATCCACCAAAATTCTTGGAGCACCTGGTGACTCCCAGTTCCCGCCTCTAGGGAGAATCACCGATAATGCCCGCTGCATGGCAAGTGTGTTGGCCCCTAAAATATTCAATCGCTCGATCTCGGCGATCGACCCCTCCGCGATAGCAAAGCTCAAAAGTCCAAATTCTTGCCATTCTCGAATAAATTTCACCAAGGCCTCGCGACGATCAGGAGCTATCTGTTTAGAATCTCGAATCTCGAGACAAACTTCGCGGCGCTTGCGGCTTTTGAAAAAATCAAACGTCAAAATCACCGCTGATGCCACCACCGGTCCTGCCAAACAACCGCGACCGACCTCATCGACACCCACTAGGGCCGAGCATTCGGACATGAGCCGCTTATCATGCAACCATCGTTTAGGAGAGAGACAGGATGAAGACACCTGCCTAATTTGATCGAAATGCCTTTCGAATTGCACGCTAATTTATAAATAGGTCAATTACTTGATCTTTTAGTTGACCCATTAGACCTGTTTAATTAGCCAATCCTCATGGTTAGAGTAAATTTGAGCGATCTAAAGTCGCACTTATCGGAATACGCCCGCCGTACCAAAAACGGGGAGAGCTTCATTATCTGCGAGCGCAATAAACCTATCGCCGAGTTCCATCCTCTCTCACAACGCAAAGCCTACGCAGAGTATCCGGAAGAATCCGACCCATCCCGGGTAATGGAGGATACCCTAGATTCCGAAACCGACACCCTCCTCGCAAGCGCTCTCAAATATGGAGACTTCCGTAGCGAGCAAGAGGTGATCGAAAAAGCACTGGGCGATTTCGTTCGAAAACACCGCCAGCTTCAAATCCTGGAACTCGAAGGCTCAGTCGAATTTTTTGAAGGCGACGACAACAGAAAGGCCAGTCAGCGATGAGACGTTTTATTGCAGATACCTCGGTATGGTCTCTCTTTTTGAGCCGGTCAAATCCTAGCAACTCAGACCTCAAAGCACGCCTGCGCGCCGGCATCCTATCCGACGAGGTCC
>JBCCBL010000081.1:0-10276 GCA_039034055.1 Verrucomicrobiota bacterium
ACCCCAAATCTGCAATACTCCATTGGAAACCCCCAATACGAGCACCGTAAATACCGCCATAATGAAGGTAGCAACAACGATCTCGACCAGCGTAAAGCCAGCCATTCGTGAGTCGTTTATGCTTTGAGGTATTCTGTGGCGAGAAATCATCCGGGAAAATTCTAGCGGTTTATTGCCGTTGGAAATGAAAGCAGGAGCCCTGAATCAGAAGGGATATTTCCCGAAATCACATTGGAGAAGGAATCACCAGGGGCCGGCGGCGCATAACTGAAAACATCGACTGTTAAGGCTAAATATCCCTCTTGATAATTATCGTATGTTGAGGAGAGGCTGTAGGCTTCGATATTTTGAAAATCCCCACCTAGAGCCGACGGACTTGCCGATCTCACGGTGCTAGGGTTCACACTTGAGGGATAAATGACCGCGAGAAACACGCGACGATCAATTTGGTTTTCCGGATTCGACGACTGCATCGCGGTATTGATGCTAGCGACATTCGTCACCACCTCGGCGCGCCCCCCGATCGTTCGGTAGATATAAGCGACCATGTATCCCTGACCGCCCGGCCCGACCGTTTCATATACTTCTTGAAACGGCGTTTTGATATCCGAACCTGTTTCCTCATTAAAAGTATCGAGAAATACCTCAACCTTGTTAACGACGGACTGCGTTTCGTCAGCATCCAGGACCTCCGATAAATCTGTCAACATCGGAGCCAGGAGTTGCAATAGGATGGCCATTGCAAAGGTAAACACTCCGATCGCCACAGTCACTTCGACCAAGGTCAGTCCCGCGTCTTGCGTGGACGGGCGAGGGTCCTCTCGAAAGAATCTATTTTCGTCTGTAGAATTCATCACGCGCTAGTTTATGGCACTCTCTGAAGGAAAACGGGCAATCGCGCCTGTGTTCAAAATCAAGTAGCCTCCTCGGGGTGGGGTGTCGTCAAATTCGATGGGCGTACTCGCGGACGGGTCTGGATTGTAGGTCCCCTCGGCGATCACTACTTGAAACTCATCTATTTCCAAAAGACGGCCTCGATTATCATATGGGATGAAAAACCAGGGATCCCCACCAGCCCCAGCACCAGACTGCGCTTCAGCCGAGGGCGTATCCAAGGTGATGCCCAGATTCCCCGATGTGAAAGAGATGCTTGAATCGGAAGGATCCTCGATATCATTGGGATAGAAGTAGATCCCGTTTGGTAAGGTGATAGCACTTCGCTGAGTAAGCCAGCCCTCGATACCACTCACGTCGGTGCCCCAATACACCACATGCATCTCTCGCAGGTAACCGTCGGTATCATCACGGTCTGCATTCACCAGCAGAAGGGCGCTTGCACCATCCGCTCTAGACGCAGACTGATTATTTGCAGTTCCGGTAGCGATAGCCGCATCCGTCCGCGCACTCAGAAGGAAGCCCTGCACAATGCGTTCTGAATTCGCAAGACCACCCCCGCCACCTCCGAGTATGGCAAATCCGATCCCGCCAACAAGCACCCCTATCAAGCCGATCACAACGAGAAGCTCAATGAGCGTGAAGCCCTTTGCATTATTTCGCATACAATAACTCACTTCGGAAGATGACGGTGAGGGTTTACTGGTTGGCAAAAACATTATCCAAATTCGAAACATCCAAGCCTTCAAAGTCCTCGACTTCGACGACGCCATTGCCCCCCTGCAAAGCAGACGGAACGGACTCCGCTAAATCCGGACCCACTGAATATAAAACAAACGAAGGATTCCGCCACGAAGTCGCCGCCTGGATGCGATCATAAAAATAGCGGTAGGGCTCTCCCCAAGGATCCAAAATATCCAACCCGGAAAGGGCTCCGGCACTCGGATTATCATAAAAAGCCTGCCGGGCACTATCATCTGCGAAACTGATACTATAGCCCTCCAGACTAATGTAGGACTTTCTCATTTGATCAGTCGGGAGAGCATTCCCGTCGGCGTCGCCCACCCCTGCCAAGGCCAGTAGCAATAGATTATTCGTATTGGCCACGTAGTTATCGTTCACCGGATAGGTCCCGTGGGTCGCCTTAAACCGCTCAAGTGCTGACGATATTGCAGCAATCTCCACCGTGGCCTGGGAGACTGCTTTCTTCTCATTCACCCCAGTTAAAACGCCAAATGAAATGGCCGCCAAAATAGTGATGATAGCAATGGTAGTAAGGACTTCTACTAAAGTGAAGCCAGGGCAGATGCGAATCGCAGTCTTCATAAAAGGGGTATTAAACAGGGAAAACTAAAAATCAGGGCCTCTTTACTCAATACTTAAATATCAAACAACTCGTCAAATTGACAAATGATCTTCCAACGACGCACTGGCCAATCATCGAGCTTACAGGGTCTATATCGGCCGTTACTGAAATTTCTGTTTCAAAAAATATCAGCCCTATTTCCAGTCGTGAGTTGACATCGAGAATTCTCAATCGCACCCTCGTGAACCTGGGATTATTTTAACGTGCTCGAAACGTCGGCTGTGGAAGTCGAACATCCTCAATCCCAAATCCTTTTGAATTCGGTAGTTTCCGAAGCTAATGTCTGAAAAATCTTCCAACAAAGAGGGAGGTAACCTGGTGCTCGTTGAGGGCATTATGGAGCCTCTAAACAACAAAACCGCTCAGTTGCTCGATCCTAAACGCAATGGGAAGTCGCGCCCGACCGATCCTTTCGTCCCGCGCGAACTCATACGGCGCTTCAAACTCAAGAAGGGATCCTACATCGTCGCCAAGGCACAACACGACGGGCGTTTCGCAAACCCAAAGGTCAAATTCATCGAATCGGTTGATGGCAAACCTGTCGATCAACGCATGAAGTGCATTGAGTTCTCACAACTGCTCACCATCGCTCCTGATGAGCAGATAAAGCTGGAATCGCAGGATCATCGCATGACGACTCGAGTCATTGATCTATTTTGTCCAATTGGCAAAGGCCAACGCGGGCTGATCGTTGCTCCCCCGAGGACCGGTAAGACGACCTTACTTCACGATATCGCCTGTGGTGTTCGAGAAAATCACCCCGAATGCGAGCTGATGGTTTTACTCGTCGATGAGCGGCCCGAAGAAGTCACCGATTTCCGCAGGACGGTGGACGCTACCCTCTTCGCCTCATCCAACGACGAAGATACCCAGAACCACGTCCGCATCGCAGATATGGCAATTGAATATGCAAAACGCCAAGTCGAGGCAGGCAAAGAGGTGGTCCTCCTCCTCGATTCGTTGACGCGTCTTGCCCGCGCACACAATTCTGCCAAGGGAGGTGGCGGACGGACCATGACTGGCGGCCTTGATATCCGTGCCTTAGAAAAACCACGCCAGCTATTCTCGGCGGCCCGAAACACCGAAGAAGCCGGGAGTCTCACCATCATCGCTTCCGCGCTCATCGAGACAGGAAGCAAAATGGACGAACTTATCTTCCAGGAATTCAAGGGCACCGGCAACATGGAGATGGTCCTCAATCGGAAGGTCGCTGAGCTTCGTATTTGGCCCGCGATCGACCTTTCACAATCCGGAACCCGAAAGGAAGAACTCCTCCTCGATCCGGACACCCTTAAGAAGGCGAATATCTTCCGTCGCGCACTCGCTCCGCTCCGCCCAATCGAGGCCGCTGAGACGATCACCGAACGCATGTCGAAGACTGATACCAACAGTGAGCTTCTAGCGCTACTAAGCAGTTGACATCTCCACGCGCACCAAGCACAAACGCACGCTTTTTATCTTCCTCCGTTATTCCAGATAACAGTACATGCAGAGTTTCGCAGATCAGTGCCTATTCATGGCCCAGTCCATACTCGGACATAACATAGACAGCATAAACCCTGACGGCACCATCACACCCGTCACTGGTGAGGAGCCTCGCCAAGATGAGCCAGGCCACGCAGCCTTGGCGATCGGCGAATATCACCGTGCGACCGGGCAAACCAGCCTCAATGGAGTCGATCTCGTAGACTTGTCTGCACGCTGCATCACTCAGCAAGCCTTCGCGGACGAAAGCGTGAACAACGGTCTCGCCTACGCCGCCCTCGGCCTACTCTCTTTCGGTCCCTCAAAAGAGCGCAACCAGGTTTGGGAACGCCTCGTAGAACAGACTCAAGAGCAATTAGACCGCCGACTCCTTGAGCGCGCCGACTACGCCGATCACAATCAGGCATTCAGCATCGCCAAGGCAGTCACCCGCTACTCACTGGGGCTTTCCAAAAAAGACGAGACTGGCAAACTAATCGATAAATTCATTGAGAGGCTCTCTACATCGAGCACCGGTGGATTTCTCGACGACGTACCTGCGGGAGACGGACAATTTGGAGGCACTTACGACATTTACGGAGTCGCCACCTTTGTTTTCATTCGCCAGGCCCTCCAGTTGCATTCGAACATCCACCTTCGTGATCGAAAGCTCCCAAGCCTACGCACTCCTGCCGAAAAATACATCAAACTGCTCCCAGACCTTGTAAGACAAGACGGATTGGGTTGGGCCTACGGCACCTCGATTGGAGCTTATGGGCAGATGCATTGTATCAGTATGCTCCTCCAAGCGTTGCGCGATGATTGGGTTCCCGCTCATCAGCAAGCCACCTATCAGGATATCCTGCGCAAACTCTTCTTCTTCTTTTACTCAACGTATTTAGACCAGGAACATGGATTCCTGGTAATTCGTGACCAAGAACGCACCACCATCTCACGCCACACCACCCGAATGGCGAATTTTGATGCGGCACGCTATCTTAGCCAATGGTCACGGCTGGCAAAATCCATCGGAGAGGTCCAAGAGCTTGCAGCCCCCACCCCGCGCAAGACAAACCGCCTCGTATCCTTTGATCGCTCTCAAAAGAAGGAGCATTGCCTCTTCCTATACCAAGATCCCACGAGCGGCCTTGCAGTGCAATTACCTCTTGTCAGTAAGGGAAAAGATGCGACGACCCCGTCCCTCGCATTTCCGCACTGTCCCGGCATTTTTGACTACCCAGCAGACACCTACCTGCCGATCATGCTTCCAGAGCTTACCTTCGGTGAGCACGTCACCCTCCCATCTTTTTACGGAAAACGCTGCACAACGTCGCTCGGCCTCCGCCAAAGCACCGTGTTCCGGTATGAGCAACCAGAATTAATCACGCGCGACGAGAAAATCGTTCCCGGTATCGGAAGCGTGCGGGTCAGTTGGACATTCTCAGGCAAAAAAATCTCCTGCGAATTCCTGTATCAGGTGAAACAACAAATACAACTCACCAATATGCGCTACGTGCTCGCCATCGGGGCACCTCATACAAACTACCGCCTACCGACAACCTTCACCCTTGGTGAAGAAGGCCTGCGCGCTCAAGTCACCAAAGATGACTTCCAAGCTACTTGGAATGAAACCGAAGTCGTCACCGAAGATCCGGCTTACCGCACCTACTACGGCAACATTTATTACCTGCAAACACTTGCTCGTGAACATCCCCTGGTGATGCGTCCGGGACAGCAATATCGCCTGTGCGTCGAATTCGACCCGGACATTGCACTGGCTGATGAGTAAATTACTCCAATTCAATTTTAAACGCGCGAGTCTCTTCAGTTCGCGCGTTTTTTATTTATCAATCATTCACACTTAGGCAAAAACCCGATCATGCTATCGTCTCGCATTATTCCTTGTCTCGATGTCACAGACGGACGCGTCGTGAAAGGTGTGAAATTCCAAGAACTTCGCGATGCCGGCGACCCGGTCGACTGCGCCAAAGCATATCAGGAACAGGGTGCCGATGAGTTGGTATTTCTAGATATCACCGCGTCCTCCGATGGACGAGCGACGATGCGTGAGGTCGTCGAAAGAACCGCTGCGTCCTGCTTCATGCCGCTTACCGTAGGAGGCGGTATTCGCACGCTCGAAGATATTCGTAAAATGCTCAATAGCGGGGCTGACAAAATCAGCCTGAACACTGCCGCGATTAAAAATCCGCAATTGATCAAAGAAGCATCTGAAAAATACGGCAATCAATGCATCGTCGTCGCCATCGACGCCAAACGTGACCTATCAAAACAAAACGGCTGGGGGGTCTTCACTCACGGCGGTCGCAACCCGACCGAACTCGACGCAATTGAATGGGCACAGCGGGCCGTATCCCTCGGGGCCGGCGAAATCCTGCTCACGAGTATGGATGCAGATGGCACCAAAGCAGGCTATGACATCGCGCTCACCCGCGCTGTTAGCGAAGCGGTCGAGGTGCCCGTGATTGCCTCTGGAGGCGCTGGAACTCTCGACCACATGACCGATGTGCTCATCGACGGAAAAGCCAGTGCGGTCCTCGCTGCATCGATTTTTCACTTCGGCACTTTCACTATACCCGAGACCAAGGCCCATCTCAAGAAGGCCGGAATTCCCGTGCGCTTGTGAAAGCCGAATCTCCAAAAAAAGGACCCGATGTCCTATGCGTGGGTCTCGCTGTATGGGATCTAAACTACACCATCACCGCGCACCCGAAGACTGATGAAAAAATACGCGCAAACAATTTAAGCGGATGCGGGGGAGGCCCCGCAAGCAATGCAGCAGTCCAGATTGTGAAGCTCAACGGCGCTGCGGTGTTCGCGGGTCGGGTCGGAAACGACGGTATGGGCGAACTGATTGCACAGGACCTTCGCAACAAAGGTGTGAACACGGCGGGACTCTGCTGGACTCATGAACCATCTGCAGTTGCCACTATTCTGGTGAAACCCGATGGCAGCCGCACCGTAATCGCCCCACCGCCCTCTCGTCCGATCCCCCCTCATTCCGTTTCCTTAAAGGAAATCGAACCAAAGGTATTATTGATTGATGGACATGAACCCGAACTCAGTGAATCACTCGCTGAGGAAGCTAAGGTTCTGAAAATCCCGACCATTCTCGACGCCGGATCGCGTCACACCGGCACTCAGGCGATTTGGAAAGATATCGAAATCCTGGCAGCTTCGGAAAAGTTTGCTCGGCAAATTACCAGCGAAACAGAACCCAATACAATTTTCGAAAAAATCTCTAAACTCCATTGCGGGCGAGCCTGCATCGTGACCTTTGGAGAATACGGACTCATCTATTCGGAAAATGGAGGCGGTCCTAAACACCTCCGGGCATTCCCCGTAAAGGCAATCGACACTAACGGCGCCGGAGATGCCTTCCACGGAGCCCTCGCACTCGCCCTTGCCCGCGGTCACGGTTTAGACCAAGCATGCATCTACGCATCAGCGGCCGGAGCCCTCACGGTAACCAAACCCGGAGCCCGGACCGCTCTGCCCAATGCAAAGGATTTGGCAACCCTGCTCTAGATCAGATCCTCACTAGAATCCGCATTCCTCTGAGGAAAGGATTGTTGAGTATTTTCCAAAGATTCACGCTTCCGCTGCTGGCAAAAAGAGCCGATTTCAATAAGCAAACATCAGTTTCAAATAGCGCTGTAGGAAACGGCCAACTTCATAACCACTTCCCTTTTTCACAAGAGTACGCCAGCAGGCAGTCTTTTGCACCAGAGCTTCATCGATCTGGATTAGCTCGATAGCTCCGGCGGTACTGGGTTCAAGCTCGCCACGATACCAAGGAGTCATACCGATCGGCATGCCATATTGTGTGAAGGCTACATCCCAAGCCACAATACCTCGATCGAGGCTTAGCTCTCTTCCCAAAAGCATCGGATAACGTGTTGCAAAATCCGGTACTTTATCCGTGAAGATGCGTATTTTCGAGCCGACTGCTTGGGCCGTAATGTGCTTTTTAAACGACTCAAAGCTTCCTCCGCGAATCGACAAATAAAAGCTCAGAGGATCCATTCCCGAGAGGTTCATTCCATTCCACAGTCCGAAATAGTTGGGGTCTTTGTAGTCCTGCTCGGAATACCAGGTATTAAAATCATCGCTGATGCGGAGGCCAATTTCAAAATGAAGATGAGCCCGCTCTTTCGGAATATCGTAGCTCGCTGAGCGTCCCAATTGCCCGAGGACCCTTCCGGCCTCCACCGCTGTGCCGGCTGAAATACCTTCGGCAACACTCGCTAAGTGAGAATACAGTGTGTAGACAGGCACGTCCGCTTCGGGATGTTCCACTACCACATAGCAACCGTAAGAACTCCGGGAGGCAACGCCATTGGCATAGACAACGACTCCCTTCATGACCGCGTAAACGGGCTCGTCCGGTTCACCATTTGGTTTCCGAAAGATGGGAAACAAGTCCACTGCTTCATGAAAGCGATTCCCATCATTGCGCACGCAGCCATACAGACCAGAACTCACTCGTCCGCTCACCGTCGGTTGAATGAATTTAGAAACATCTTCGCCCCGCATAAATGCATTATTCGGAGTCGGCCAGACTATTGGCCCGGGAATTTGACCCGACGCCGTGAGCATGACTAGGCCAAAAAAGATAAACAAGAAACAGGTGCGCACGCCTCCCTAGCTTAGCGATTTCAATGCCTCATTGATTCTCTCGACAAGAGCCGGCAGTTCGGAATCTGGAACCATGGCAAACACATACAAAACGCCGTTTTGTATGGGCCCATCAATACGACGGACCCCGATCGGCTCGCCTCCCACCGTAACGACCATACGACTCCCAAGATTCCCTGCACTACTTTGAAACAGCCGCAATTGACCGCGCGTTCTGAGAGTAAAAGCGAGTGCCTTTCCCAGCTCAACCTGCACCAAATCGACCCGCGCAATATCCGTTTCAATAAGGATAGGAGCCTTTGCCACCGGAATCTCAACAGATCCTTGACTCGACTTGATCTCGACCGATTCAAGATCGCGCATATTGCCCATCCGAGATTCCAAATACACCCGTGGTACGGCACTCGTATCGGTACTTTGACAGCCAAAGAGCATCACACTGAGAGCACCCAGCAAAAACAAATTTCTTGGGGATTTCATATAGAGACTAAATCATCAATTATTGTCTGCATATTGATTAACGCTTCAGGCGTCACATCAACGACAGGAACGGTGTAAGATTCTTTGGTCTTCATATAGATATACTCTTGCGTGCCACGCAAGCTCCGCGGCCATACCGCTTTTAGGAGTCGCTTACGCTCCAGCATTAAGGACAAGAAATGCTTCAGAGTTTTGATATCTTCAACTCCATCCTGATTTTCGGAATTCTGGGCGAAAAGGCTCAGGAAAAGATCCTCCGCAGACTGTATTGCTTGCTGCTTGGCCTCTTGATCAGATCCCGGCTGTTTCACTTCCCGTTTCCAACGCCCCATTATGCTAGAGGGCTCAACCGCGACCTCAGCTTCTTCTGTTTCCAACACATCAACACGTGCCAGCTGGCCATCAAGGTCAACATAGACGAGTGATACTACCATATCTCCTGGAGCAAATTTTTGTCCGCTTATTGAGGACTGTCGCCCCAAGCTCTGTATCTGCCATTCCATGCTGTTTCGTTTTAAAAATCCTAATTATCTTTGCGAGACTGCTCTGCCTGATTCCGGCAATCTTGGAAATTCAAATATACCAAAGTGAGCGCTATAATCACGGTTATAAATACTGAACTCCCCAGCGAAGAAACCGCTGGAATCGTCGACATACTCAACACTCCGAAAGACATCCCCGTTGTCAGAGCCGAGACCAAGATCGAATATGGAAAACGAGCACAATGGTCGGCTGCGCTTTGGGAAAAAAGTGCATAATCCAGACACAGACAAAATCCCAACAACAGCCCGATCAGACTCAAAATCGACAGGCTTTCGACGATTGCCATCTGCCAGGCCACACTCAAGAACAGGCTGATCAGGCAGATTCCCAGAACCCGCACCGCCGCCCGTTTTCCCAGGGAGATGAATACAATTGCCGCAACTCCGGCAAAGATCAATCCGCCCATACGCATCACCCAATCGCGATAGCGCCCCAGCACTTGATTCAGATTCTCAACTTGGTTCAGCTCAAATAACCCTTCCGGCGCGTTCTTCACGTGAAAATCACCGGGCATCGGCTGAGCAACCCAGGCATAATCCTCCCCAGCCTGGTAGAGCAGCCGCAAATGAGGCAGCATAAAATCAGATAGCTCAAGATATGCGCGCGCCAGATCCTCAGAACGCACCTCTGCTCCTTTGCTCATGTAACGCCCAAACGCCTCCTTGAATGGATCAAACATTCCAACGTTGAATCCGGCTTCTTTCATCTGCGTGTTAAAAGCCTCGGTAAACTTGCTTTCCGGCAACCACGACTCGAGAAACGCTAGATCCGCATCGGAGGCCAGTGAAGGCACCCATGACCCGTAACCCGAAACACCGCTATTATCCAGCGTATCCTTGGCCATCGAGACTGCTGATTGAGCGTTATCGCCCA
>JBCCBL010000082.1:0-10275 GCA_039034055.1 Verrucomicrobiota bacterium
GGCCAGAAGAAACCCATGATCAATACAATGACATATGGATGAGGATTCGAGGTCACAACGGTTCAACCAGTCCAGATCTAGCCTTACAGCCCGGTGAAGATCCGGAAGAAGTTGGAACCAGTGGGGGCACTTATCGTAAGGCTTACACCCTAAATTGGAGTCGTCGCCAGGCACGTAATCCAAGACAAATGTTCACCAATATATGGCACTGGGAGGGGAAACGGGAGACCGATCGGACCTTTGATTTTGTTTTGGAAGCAGCGGAATACGAGCTGAACGTGGCTCCGCGAGCACTAGGACTCGGTCTGGACCGAATGGTTCTTTTCCGGCTTGCAGGCGACAACGATGGCGAGAACGACCCCTCCTACACCTTCCTGAATAACTCGGGTTTTGTACCAAATAAAGCAAGACATCACCAACTCGATGAACTCGGATATTCCAGGGTCGAGGCCACAGTCACAGGCGAGCTAAAACGGTGGCACAAGACGACACTTGATCTGGTCGGCCCCTTCGCTTCCGAAAATGAGACCCCCAATCCCTTCATGGACTTTCGGATGTCGGTGACTTTCCATCATTCGGATAGCAACACGACCATCACGACCCCTGGATACTTCGCCGCAGACGGCAACGCGGCTAACACCGGAGCATCGTCTGGAGATATCTGGCGCGCCCACTTTTCACCACCAGAGATTGGCGAATGGACCTATGAAATCGGATTTCGGATCGGAGATAATGTCGCGATCGGACCTAGCGATGGGGGGTCTATCTCAAATCAATACCACGGAGAAACAGGGACTTTTACAATTACGGAATCTGACAAGAGCGGTGATGACTTCAGATCTCCAGAAAAGGGCAAGCTACTCTATACAGGCAAGCATTACCCCGAGTGGGCCGGGGGTGCCGGTCCCTTCATAAAAGCTGAGGCAAACGTACCGGAAGTCTTTCTAGCTTACGGCGAATTTGATAGCTCAGGAGGATTTGCTAGCCGTAATTATGCATCCCATATTAATGATTGGAACGAAGGTGATCCAACCTGGCTCGGTGATGACGGCCCCCGAGGAAAGGGTATCATTGGAGCGATCAATTACCTCAGTTCGCTCGGAGTAAATTGCCACTACTTTCTGACCATGAATGTCGAAGGCGATGGAGGACAAACTCACCCCTGGCCTCATAACTGGAAGGATTTGAACTCTGGCGAGAGTGGAGCAAATCCCCTCACCTTTCCAGATGATCTTAAAATTTATGATGCGTCGAAGTTAGCTCAGTGGCAGATTGTCTTCGATCACATGATGTCCAAAGGATTGAAAACCCATTTTGTGCTGACCGAGCAAGAGAACCAATCCTTTTTTGAACACTATGCCAATATAGGTGTTTCAGACGAGGCGGCCAAAACGACATTCGCCAACTCTCGCAAGCTGTATTACCGCGAACTCGCGGCACGTTTCGGATACCTCAACGCCATAACTTGGAATATTGGCGAGGAAAATGGCTGGGATGATGAGACTGTTTATGGCGAAGCAAACGATGATCAGGATCGGTTGGATTTTGCCACCTACCTGGATGAACTGCTCCCTTATCCAGATCAAATCGTGGTCCACAATCCGATTGCGGATCCAGGGGATGCTATGTTCACCGGTCAATTGGGTCTGGCACCTTACAGCGGAGTGAGCCTACAGGGAAACTTTGACCAGACTTTATGGGGTCATGACAAAGTGCTCTACTGGAGAAGCAATTCAGTCTCCGCAAGTCGCCCCTGGATCATTTCATATGATGAGCCGTATACTCAAGATGTATACCCTGATATCGATACCTGGCGGAAAGACTCGGTTTGGGCCGCGTTCACTGCGGGAGCTGCGGGAGTCGGATTTTACAATGATGAAGATACAAAGTTTAGAGGAGAGGACGGTTATGAACGTTTCATCGACTACTATGATACCATGGTTCGCGCCACAGATTTCCTCAGTTCCCATTTGGCAGATATCACGCTGATGAATCCGGACGACGACCTGGTATCATCTGGCTACTGCTTAGCGAACCCAGGAAACGAGTATCTAATTTATTTGCCAAATGGAGGCAATACAACGCTTGACCTAAGTGCTGAATCTGGGGATTTCCAAGTACTCTGGTTCGATCCACGCAATGGTGGAAACCTCGCACTGGGCTCCATCACAAATGTCAGCGCTGGAGGGATTTTCAGCCTCGGTAGCGCTCCAAACAACACCACAGATGACTGGGTGATCTTAGTCACCCCAAACACACCGCCAACGTTCCTCGAATCGCTAATCGTAAAACCGGATGCCACAGGAGGGTTGCCCTACAACGATTCGATCTTCGGTACGGCTTCCGACATAGATCTTGCAGACACCACAATTACCTATTCCAAAGTCAGCGGACCTGTCTGGTTGAGCGTAGCTAACGACGGAACTTTATCTGGCACTCCAAGCTCGAAAGATGTGGGCGAAAACCTGTTCACCGTAGCCGCAACTGATACTTCCGGCCTTAGCGCAACTACAAGCCTCATGATTCAAGTGTTACCAGGAGTGTCTACCCCTCTCCAACCCGTCGTCCACTACGATGCGTCCGACGATTCCAGCATCACGAAAACCGGAAATGACGTAAGCACCTGGGCTAACATCGGAACCGGAGGCTTCGGAGAAGATATTACCGTCTCGAGCATGACGCAGAGCAATGAGACCGCCCTAGACTCCGGCACTCCTGGAATCGGATGGCCGAACCTCGAACGCGCAACCGTATTGACTGGCACGGACTCGGATGCCCTTTTCGACTTTCAGAATGGTTCAGCTACCGGCGGATTCACCATCATGGCTGCCATGGAATTGGTGACTGTCGAGAGATTTAGCTCGATATTATCAATGTTCGACGGAGGTCAGACACCCAACGTCAGAGCATTTGTTCATGGTTCACAGGTCATAGGTGTTCGTCTCAATGACACCACTGAAGAAAATTTTGTCTTGCTTGATCAAATACAACAAGCAAGCCAGAGTATTGTATTCGCAATCAGCTATGATGCTGCTACCGGACAGGTGTATTATTGGGACTCTCAAGGCTCAGAGGGATATGAAACATTCACCGCGAACGCAGACTTTTCCAATGGCAACGTGCTTTACTTGGGCGGCAACGACGGAGAATCGCTAAGCATCGACGCCAACTTCGGAGAATTTCGAATCTACGACGATACCCTAAGCGCCTCCGAATTCAGCACTGCAACTGATGAGATGGTCGAGAAGTGGGTTTCCGCAAGTTCTTCCACCGGACCCGTGTCCCTGGTGGTTCATTACGACGCGTCAAATGTCTCGAGTGTTACGAAAATCGGTGATAACGTAAGCAATTGGGCCAACATTGGATCTGGGGAATTTGGAGAGGACATCACGGTCTCCGGAATGAAACAAAACGGATCAACCATACTAGATTCTGGAGTCGAGGGCATTGGATGGGCTAACCTCGAACGCGCACCTGTATTGTCCGGTGGCGATTCAGACGCCCTTTTCGATTTTCAGAATGAGTCCGCTACTGGCGGATTCACCATCATGGCGGCCATGGAATTCGCCACTGTTGAAAATTTTAGCTCGATACTGTCAATGATGGACGGAGGCCAGACGCCCAATATTAGGGCGTTCGTTCACAGCTCTGATGTCATTGGGATTCGCCTGAATGATACTACTACAAAAAATTCAGTCTTGCTTGATCGAGTGCAACAAGCGGGGGTGAGTATCGTATTTGGAATTACCTACGATGCGGCTACCGGACAGGCATATTACTGGGACTCCCAAGGCTCGGAAGGATATGAGACTTTCACAGCGAACGCAGACTTCTCTGATGGCAACATACTCTATCTGGGCGGCAATGACGGAGAATCGCTAAGCATCGACGCCAACTTCGGAGAATTCCGAATCTACGATAACGCCTTAAGCTCCTCCGAATTCCGCACCGCAACTAGCGAAATGGTCCAAAAATGGATCTCGCCTTCGGCTACGATTGAGATGTTTCGCGAATTGTATGGATTGAGTCCCGACGGAAGCGACGACTTCGAAGACTTCTCAAAAAACAGCGTCTCGAATATATACTACTTCCTCTATGGTCTTGGAGACCCCTTTAGTCGCGACATCCCAACTACCATCTCTGGCGAAAACGCACGGGCAGGAATTCCGAAGATATCCGTGCAAGCTGATGGAAGTATCATCTACAGCTATACAAACAATTATTTGCAAAGAACATTCAGTAATGCAATCAGAGTTAGCGATGATATGAAAGCGTGGTATGCCATTGATCAGCCATCGGCCCCGATCAAGCCTTTTTTTACTACGATAGACTTCATAGACGGTCAGTATGAAGTACGCAGTTATCACTTCGAAGAGCCACCATCGAATATCTTCTTCAGAGTCGATCCGGAGGCAGGTGAATAGGATGTGTGCTTCCAGGTCGTCCGCACACCCATACGATCTTGCGAAACTCGCCCAAGGCAGTCGTTTCTGGCACGCCGATCCCCCACAAAACGATGAAGGTGACTTTCTCGAATTCGGTCCCGATTTGAATTCAATTTTCTTCTAGATGCCCTGGTGAGTATCTGCAACAAGCGGTAGGATTCAGACTCAGCAAACTGAGTGACACCTAAACAGTCATTTCTTTGAACTCGAAGTATCTAATAGGTCCGAAGCGCCGTGGAGCGCATTAGTGAAGGAATACGCCTCACCATAAACTAGCAACTACGATTCATTTTGCGGATCGATCTTGAACGATTCCATTCACATAAATCCTCGATCCAACAAGGCCTTTTTCTGATTAAAGGCTTAAACCCATGAATCGGTTTATCTGAAGTGAAGTCACTTTCACAGAAAAGAGAGCGACTTCAGAGTTCATGCAAAGAGGTTCGTCGTTACTGATCTTTGAGGCAATTGCTTAAAACCCAACGCATTATAACTATGCGTTTCCTAGGTCTTGTTTCGCAAACAGATTACAAATCGAAAAAGCGACGATTCAAACTGAACCAATTACAGCCTAACTGGGTATTCCCTAGGCTCAGTGAAGCGAGATAGATTCTAATGATCACAAGGCCTTTCCAATTTTCCTATACTATGCTCTTTTTTTGCATAAATTTGAATAAATCACTATTAGACTTGCGCACTATCGGCATCTGTCAGATTTTAAGTTTTGGGGAATTTTGTAGAACTGCTAAGCTCAGTTCTCAATTTTGAGTTCCTCCCAACATGCGGTGAATGAAACCTCCTTTATCTAGAGTGTCCATTCCCGATTAATCGGCGCTTACCTCACCAGCCGATACGATCACACACAATCAGATTCTATACCTCACCATCGCTCATTAACCGAGCACTCTCTACCTGATACTATGAAGTGACCTTTGGGTGGGTCTCACACAATCGAGTTCGGGCCATGAAGTGATTTCTATAAATTTGCTTCACACCTTACCTCGCTCTTTTGCCTACCTTCTAACCACGGAAAGTGTCACCAACCTCCAAATGAAACCAAACTTCGAATGAAGGTCATGCCCCAATCAACGTACACACGCTCTCATGCATTTTTCTTGTGCTTGAGTATTTTTCTCGCCTTCACCTTCAAGGGCCAGGCTTTCGATTTCGAAGAAACTGACGGGATCCTAATCGTCGAAGCGGAAGATGCTAACAATATAGATAGACTTACCGGGGCTTGGCGTGTCGAAACGGGTGACCCGCAAATTGATCCCTTTGATACCAGCCAAGACGACGATACATTCTACCGCAACGATGCAGTCCACGGCACCTACATCAGGAGTCTCGTAAGACGGGAGCTGGTCGTCCAAGAAGGCAGACTTAGCTACATCGTAAAGATCAATACTCCAGGCACCTATCGCTTCGTGATGCGCGGCAATATGTTGGGTCCCGAAGACTCCAGTGATCAATACAATGACATCTGGATGAGGATACGGGGCCACAACGGTTCAACCAATCCTCTCCTGGACCTAGGCAATGGTGATACGGCTAATGGTGCGGCATATGAGAAAGCTTACACTCTAAATTGGAGTCGTAGCCGAGCACGCGATCCCCGACAGCAATACACAGAAATCTGGCACTGGGAGGGTAAACGGGAATACGATGAGAGCTTTGATTTTATCTTGGAAGCAGCAGAATATGAGCTGAACGTCGCTCCGCGCGCTCGAGGATTTGGTTTGGATCGAATGGTTCTTTTCCGGCTTGCCGACGAAAACGATAGCGCAACCGATCTATCCTACAGATTTTTAAATGGTAGTGGTTTTGTACCGAGCAAGGGGAAACAGCACCAACTAGATCAACTGGGATATTCCGCCGTGCAAACCACAGTTTCCGGCGAGTTGAAACGGTGGCACAAAACGACCCTTAATATGGTAGGCCCCGTCGCTTCTGAGAACGACGACATGCCCAATCCATTCATGGATTATCGGATGTTGGTGACTTTCCACCATCCGGATACCAATACCACGATCACCACACCTGGATATTTCGCTGCTGACGGCAACGCGGCCAATACTGGAGCGACGAGTGGAGACGTCTGGCGCGCCCACTTTTCGCCTCCCGAGATTGGCCAGTGGAGCTACGAAATTGATTTTCGCGAGGGCGATCAGGTAGCGATCCAAACGGGTGACGTTGGAACCACCGTCCCTCCCTATCATGCGGTAGCCGGGACCTTCGATATCATTGAATCCGATAAAACAGGGATCGATTTTCGGGCCGCGAATAAAGGCAAATTGCTCTACACAGGTAAGGCCTACCCAGAATGGTCGGGGGGCGCCGGGCCGTTCATCAAAGCCGAGGCCAACATACCGGAAGCCTTTCTAAATTATAAAGAGTTTGATAATCGCGGAGGACACCAAGGCCGCGACTATGCTGAGCACCTGAGTGAGTGGCAAGATGGAGACCCTACTTGGGAAACCTCCGAGACTGCTGACAAACCCGGTGATATCATTGCTGGAACTCTCCGAGGCAAAGGAATCATCGGCGCGGTAAATTACTTAAGTTCCTTGGGAGTCAACGGCCAATATTTTCTCACAATGAACCTTGAAGGTGATAACCAGCGATCCTTCCCCTGGAATGAAACTTGGAATCGTTTGAATACTGGAAGAAGCCTTTACGTGAATACTGGATTTGATGCCCTCCTCGAGCAATATGATGTATCCAAATTGGACCAATGGGAGATCCTTTTTGATCATATGATGTCGAAAGGAATGCATGTCCAACTGGTTCTCAGTGAGCAGGAAAATCAATCATTTTTTGAGCATTACGCCAATCTCTACAAACCCGCCGAAGATCCAACAATCACTTTTGCTGACACCCGTAAACTCTTCTATTACATGATGGTGGCCCGCTTTGGCTACCTCAACGCGGTGACTTGGAATATCGGAGAGGAAAACGGCTGGCAGACAGATGAGGTGTTTGGGATTAGCAATACCGATAGCCAAAAAATCAGTTTCGCAACATATTTGAAAAGCCTGATTCCTTCAGATGATCAGATTGTAATCCACAACCCTTTGTTCGGTGGAGGCGGCAGGCTAGAACACATCGGCCTGTTAGGGCTGGAACCATATACCGGAATAAGTGTGCAGGGAGACAATAACCTTCCGTCGGATGGCGGATCTGTAGAATTATGGCGGACAAATTCCGCAAACAGTGGACGCCAATGGATTGTGTCTTATGATGAGCCATACACTACCGGAGAATTCCCAAACCTTGATCAGTGGAGAAAGAATTCAGTGTGGGCGGCCTTCGCAGAAGGTGCCGCTGGAGTTGGTTTTTACAATAGTCGAGACCAAGCGTTTCAAAGCGGAAGAGGTTTCACTCCGTATCAAGCTTATTACGAAACTTTGGTCCTGGCGACTTCGTTTATGCAGAACCAACTCAATGACATCACATTGATGAACCCTTATAATTCCTTGATCTCTTCAGGTTACTGCTTGGCGAATCCTGGGAACGAGTATGTAATTTATTTACCAAATGGAGGTACTACGACGCTTGACTTGAGCGCTGAATCTGGGGGTTTCAAAGCGCTATGGTTTGATGCGCGCAATGGGGGAAGCCTGGCACTGGGCTCAATTACAAGTATCAGTGGTGGGGGCGTCGCCAGCCTCGGTAATGCTCCTAACAATACCACAGATGACTGGGTGATCTTAGTGATCCCAAACACACCACCGACATTCCTGGAATCGCCAATCTTCAGGTCGGACGCTACTGAAGGCTTGCCCTACAGTGATTCGATCTTCGGTTCAGCATCCGATGTTGATTTAGCGGATACCGTCCTCACCTATTCCAAAGTCAGTGGACCAGCTTGGTTGAGTGTAGGGAGCGACGGAACTTTATCCGGTACACCGGGTTCGGGTGATATGGGCGAGAACGTATTTATCGTCGCGGCAACCGATGCCTCAGGCTTCAGCGTCACTACGAACCTGAATATTGAGGTATTACAGGGAGTGTTTACCCCTCTACTACCCGTCGTCCATTACGATGCATCCGACGAGTCTAGCATTACCAAAACCGGTGATAGAGTCACCACTTGGGCAGACATCGGAACGGGTGAGCTTGGAGAAGACATCACCGTTTCAGGCATGACTCAAAACGGTTCGACCGCTTTAGATTCTGGACTCGCAGGCATCGGATGGAGTGATTTAAACCGGGCAACTGTATTAGATGGAAGTGGCTCGGATGCCCTGTTCGATTTTCAAAATGGTTCGGCGACTGGTGGGTTTACCATTATGGGCGCGGTGGAATTGATAACCGCGAGACGATACAGCTCGATCCTATCCATGATGGACGGGGGTCAGACTCCCAATATCAGAGTATTTGTCCATAGCTCCGAAGTCGTCGGTATTCGCTTGAATGATACCTCCGGAGAAAACGCAATACTTCTCGATCAAGCGCAAGGAGAAGGTCAAACCCTTGTATTTGGAATCAGTTACAATGCGAATACTGGAGAGATTTATTATTGGGACTCGCAGGGTTCCGAAGGTACCTCCACGATTACCGCAAACGGAGATTTCTCCAACGAAAATATACTTTATCTTGGAGGAAATGCAGGAGTGTCTCTGAGTGTTGATGCCAATTTCGGAGAAATCAGAATTTACGACGATGCACTCAGCGCTGAGGAATTCACAAATGCAACGGATGACATGGTCACCAAATGGGTTGAGAGTGATTTGACCGGAGGGTCTGCTGAGTTGGTAGTTCACTATGATGCTTCAAACGCCTCAAGCATCACCAAAACTGGCGATAGTGTCACCACTTGGGCAAACATCGCAACAAGTAGCTTTGGAGATGATATCATCGTTTCAGGCATGACTCAAAACAGTTCAACTGCTCTAGATACTGACCTCGAAGGCATCGGATGGCGAAACCTAGAGCGGGCACCCGTTTTAGATGGCAGCGATTCGGATGCCCTGTTCGATTTTCTAAATGGCTCAGCCACCGGTGGATTCACAATCATGGTAGCCTTAGAGACCGTGACGGTGGATGAATTTAGCTCAATCCTGTCGATGATGGACGGCGGCCAAATGCCTAATATCAGGACCTTTGTGCATGGAACGGACGTCATCGGTATTCGTTTGAATGATACCACTCAGGCTAATTTCATTTTTCTCGATCAAGCGCAAAAGCCTGGCCAAAGTGTTGTTTTTGGAATCAGCTACAGTGCCGCTACCGGGCGGGTTTATTATTGGGATTCACAAGGCTCCGAAGGAATTGCAAACTTCACACCAAGCGCAGATTTCTCCAATAACAATATTCTCTATCTTGGAGGGAATGCTGAAACCTCCCTGAGCATTAATGCTAACTTTGGAGAAATCCGAATCTATGACGATGCTCTAAGCCCTACTGAGTTTGCACTGGCAACCGATGAAATGGTCGGCAAATGGATTGGGACTGCTTTGACTGAAGGTTCGGACAGCCCGGATATAAATCTGTCTCCGTCGAATGTTTCATATTTCAAGTCTAGTCTCGATAATCCTGTAAGCCTAAATATGACATACTCCGCATTGGACGAAACCATTGATTCTGGGCTCCCCAGAATCAGGACACTACCCGATGGAGGCATAGTATATAGCTACATAGATAGAACATCACAGGCTACCCAACGCTTAAGTGTGAGCCTTGATTTGGTTGAGTGGTATAATATTAAGGATCCATCATCACCAATAAGCCCATCATCCATCTCTGTGGAGTCGTTGAATAATGACTACGAAAGACGCAGCCTACTCTTCACGACCCCGCCGCCGAATATCTTCTTCAGATTGGATGCGGA
>JBCCBL010000083.1:0-10252 GCA_039034055.1 Verrucomicrobiota bacterium
ATCGGGCAAAATGTTAAACGCTTTGACACTGTAGACACCCTGACGCGGAATAAACTTATCTGTCGGCAGTTTTAGGTTGGCCGTGGGAAATCCAATGGTCCGTCCCAGCTGCTTTCCCTGGACTCGTTTCTGATTGTGTATTTCCAAACGCACCTGGATCTTCATCGCTAAAGCGGCCTTCATCTTCAAATCGGACACTGATATACAGTCGATCATATTCATTTATCGCTAGGGGATCTACGACTATTCGGATCAGGCGTTTATTGAATATGATTTTTCCAAAGACGCCTCTTTTGTTCAATTTGATGGCTTTGGTAACCGCATTGTTGTAAGCCGACTTAAGGGCTGGGTCGATCATCTTGAGCGTATTGAGGCTTACCCGTCCCTTGTTTGCCGGGAATATATCACTACAATCTCCAAATGAATGAATGAGATTCAGTTCCTCGTCTATGAAAATGCTCTTGCCGTAGCTGTTCGCCAAGAGACATTCCATACTTCGATTCAGGGTCAAGTCGGACTTGGCAATCTGCGGACTCGAGAAGATTACTGAGGTGTTTTCCTTGATTCGTTTCTTTAGGGACTGAGAGCTTTTGGGGGCATATAGATGTAATAGTGAACCAGGCTTTTCGGTTTTTTCGTAGATCCGATGATCCTTACTCACCTCAGAGAAATTGCCGGTTTTTTCCGAGACAGTTTCATTATTACCTAGAAAGAGCGCTCCGCCTTTTTTTAAGGAGAAGTGGAGAGTCGAAACGACCTGCTCACGAATGTTCTCATTGAAGGACTCTAAAACGTAGCGACAGCTTGCTATGTCGATGCGTGTGAAAGGTGGATCTTCCGCAATATTTTGCTCAGCAAACACCACCCGGCCTCGCAACCGAGAATCGATTCGATAGCCATCACTCGTCTCAATGAAATACTGGTCTATTTGTTCTCGGGCCAGGTTGCGCATGACCTCCGCCTTAAAAATTCCCTGGGAGGCTGACTTGATTGAATATTTGTAAACGTCTGTTGCGAAAATCTTATAGTTAACTGGAAATGACAGATCATTGAAGGCTTCTTCTAACAAAATCGCGATGCTGTAGGCCTCCTGGCCGGTCGCACATCCCGCTACCCAGCAACGAATGGGTTCAGCACCTTTGGTGTTTTCGATAAGAGGGAGGATGACTTTTTCTTTGAGGGCTCCGTATGCCTCAATATCTTGAAAAAAGATTGGTTCGCCGATCAGGAACGACGAAAAGAGCCCCTCTGTCTCTTCGTTAGACTCACGGAGTATCTTCAGATAGTGATCCCTATCGCTGATCGACAGGGTCTTCATTCGGCGATCTACCTGTTTCTGCAGGACCCTCATAGAATAGATCGAAAAATTGAATTTGAAGGAATGTTCGAGATGTCGGGAAATTCGATTTATAGACTGCGAAGTGAGAGTCTGCGCTGACTTGGCCTGAATCGCGGGGATTGTGCTAAGCTTTTTGAAGTGATTCGAAACGGCATTGGAAATTTGGGGTTCGTACAAGGAAAGCACATCCCTGGGGATCTCGACAGAGGTTCCGTCAGACTTTTCGATCATGGCCAATCCGCCATTTTGTGCGATTAGGTCGAGACCCTCGATGAGGCTGGAAGAGGGGCTCTCGCTTCCTAGTCGAATTGCGATGACCCTGGGGCCGCAATCGCGAGCAATATCTGCAAATAGGTGATCGTCGAGGGCGTCTTTAACGGAGACCCGCGGAATCTTATTTGAGGTACAGAGCGTGTTTTTCGCAAAACTAACGGTATGGTTTCGTGGTAGAAAATAGGCTACCCCAGATTCTAGGTTTGTATCCTGAATCACATCGAAAGCGTTCCAGCCATCCAGTTTTGCAATCGCGAGCCTCGCCTTTTCTATGGGAGTGTTCGCAGAAGGAATCGAGATGATCAAACAGGCTTCACGGTGGTTTGGGATAGCCTGTAAGATCGACTGGAAAGCCTCGAATTTTGGCGACTCGAGTGCGATAAGGATGATTCGCAGATTCGCTCCAACTCTCTGTAACTGGGAGACGCTTTCTGTCCCAACGAGGTTTGATTCGGTGACCATTTACGAGCGATTGAGTCGATGTTTAACCGCTAAAACGAGAAAGGATAAATTGGATCTTATCCATGTTATTCGGAATGGGATGGTTGAGGAGGGATCTGCTGTTTCCTGGTGATAGTGCGTCTTCCGGATGAACGGCCTTTCAATGAGAGACTGATTCTGCGCGTGTCCGAAATCGTCCATTTGTTAAGGTGTTTGCGAGACCTGTTTTACAAGCGTTGATATTCGTTTTGGTGTTACACCGGTGTATCGGCACAACTCTGGGCATACTATAGGTCTGGATTGCTTGGGGATGGGTAATTCGGCCTGCAAAACGAGGTTTGATTTTCAATATCGGTGTGACCAGGACGGAATGTTAAATGACGTCTCGATCTGAGATCATTTTGGGTGTGGTCATCTTCAATTTCGCAAAATCGCAATTTTTTCTTAAGATTTCGGCGTATTTTGCGATTTTATATTTTAACCCGAAACCCTGAATAGATAGTTACCTAAGATGATGTCCGATAAGAACATACGTCGTATTTGGAGCCCTGAAAAATGGGAGGAGAACCAAGATCGACTGCGTCGAAACTACGAACGCGCGCAAGAACAGCTCGAGCGCACAAGACTTTTGACCGAGCGATACTATGAACAGATTGAGCGCGTAAAATCGGCTCCATTTGTCGGCGCATCCGACTTTCAGTAAAGATTGTCCCGCTCGTTAATTTAGATCAGTGATTCGCGTCCTGTTCCTGCAAGAGTGATCAAACAATCTCGTGGTCTGAGCGGGCCCCTTCACAGGAAGGGAGGTAGAAGCAAAAAGAGGCTCCTTGTCCGGGTTGTGAATCGGTCCAAATGCGGCCTTCGTGCCTCAAAATAATGCGTTTTGATATAGCGAGCCCCATACCGCTCCCGGCATATTCTTCTCGGGAATGAACTTGCTGGAAGACGTCGAATATCCGCTCATGATCGCTCGGATTTATACCGATACCGTTGTCCTTCACCGTGAATAGCCAGTCGTTGTCGTGTTTGCGTGCCCAAATATAAATCTCGGGGGCCTTGTTTCCGCGGAACTTCATGGAATTTTCGATAAAGCTCTCAAAAAGAATAATCATTTGTTTTTCGTCCGCCCAAATTTCCACTTCACTGAGATCGTAATGGAAGGTCGTTCCCGATTGCTCGATTTGATCGGCCAGTTTTTCTCGAACCGCCATGATCACTCGGTCAACTTTCACCAGCTGGAAGTCCTTTCCGCGTGTTTCGACGCGCGAGTATGCCAGTAGATCATCCATGCGTTTTCGCATATTTACGGCGCCGGTTATGGCGAAGTCTATGAACTCGTTGGCATCTCCATCGATATCATCTGCGAAACGTTTCTGTATCAAATCTAGGTAGCTAGAGACGGTTCTGAGGGGCTCCTGAAGATCGTGAGATACAATGTAGGCGAAGTTTTCGAGATCTTGATTAGATCGCTTCAAGCGCTCAGAATGTTTCGTCATCTCTCCTTCAGCGGACTTTAGCGGCGATATATCTATCAGTGTGAGCACAGCTCCCGAGGGCCTTGCTGTCCCGGTCAGATAAGGATATATCCGCATCAGGTACCAGCCGCTTTCGCGATGCTGGATCTCCTTTTCAATAGGTCCTGCATCTTTTATTACCGCCCGAACATCCGCCAAGAGTGAGTCATTTTCCTCGAGATTGTAGGTAATGTGCTCAAGGGGTCGACCGATGTCCTGAGGAAGCAGATTGAAGGCGCGCGCGATCGCTGGAGTGTAGCGCCGAATTCTTAAATTTTTGTCTACGAATATGGTGCCGATTTCGGTGCTCTGAAGCAGGTGGTCCATGTCGGCGTTGACCTGGCTGAGTTCGAGATTCTTCTTTTCGTATTCAGTGTTTACCGTGAAAAGCTCCTCGTTGACCGATTGCAATTCTTCGTTGGAACTTTGGAGTTCTTCGTTGGATGCCAGTAATTCCTCGTTCGTTGCCTGCAATTCTTCATTTGAAGTCTCCAGCTCCTCAATGGTCGCCTGCAAGTTCTCTTTCGAGAACTGTAGCTCGCGCTCAAGATCTTCAATCCGGCTGGAACTTTCAGTAGCCGGATCAAATTCATTGATACGATCAACGGAAGATGAATCCCTTTTGGTCGAGATGCGTCGGTCTGCGAAGATAACCAAAAAGTGATTGCCGTTTTCCAAAAATGAAACCGTCAGATCAATGATCAAAGAGCGGCCATCCTCGGTTTCGATGGGGATGCTGTGAAGGGTGTAGCTGCTTTTTTCCTTTGTAGCTCTTTGAAACCCAGTACTCAGGCCAAGCTTCAAATCACCTGAGACCATTCCTAATATATCGAGTGAAGCTCTTCCTTTGGGGACAGCAATATACTGAATGGCCTCTCCGAAAACGTGCAGCACTTGACGGTTTTTATCGAGGAGGATACTCGGAGGCATGTAAGACTCGAGTAGGCTGTCGTAAGTGCGCGAAAGGCTGAGATCTGCCGAGTGTCGGCGAAGCGATTCTGGTTGGGGCGGCATCGAATCGCGTGCCGAGAGCGCAGACAAGGGCATGCTGACCTCAGGGGACATCCGAATGTCCTTTCTTTTGCGAAAAATATTCCAATGCCGATTAAGCGGATCGAATTCATTTTCGAAGGATCCTAATGTTTCGCTTGGCCCTAGGAAAAGGATGCCGTCTACGTTCAGAGCGAATAGGAACATCGAAATTACCTTCTTCTGGGCGATTGGCTGGAAGTAGATCAACAGATTGCGACAACTCACCAGATCAATTTTTGTGAAGGGCGGATCCTTGATCAGGTTTTGTTCGGCGAAGACGATCATCCGGCGGATTTCAGCGGAGACCTGGAATTTGTCCCCGACTGGCATGAAAAAGCGTCGGATGCGCTCATCAGTCACGAACTCCAGGCTATCGCGGGTGTATTGGCCGGTTGCTGCAAAGGTAATCGACTCTTTGTGAAGATCGGTTGCAAAGATCTTTACCTCCAGGTTCTTTTCCGAATCCATGGTCGCGAGGTATTCTTGAAAAAGAAAGGCCATGGTGTAGGCCTCTTCCCCGGTCGCGCAACCTGGTATCCATACCCGTATCGTAGAGTTGGCAGGGGCATTCTCCAAGGTCTGCGGAATGACTCGTTTCTCCAAGACTTCGAAGGCGTCGGGATCTCGGAAAAATTTAGTCACTCCGATGAGTAAGTCTTTATATAACGACGTGACTTCATTCACATCGTCGAGGAGAATTGCTGCATATTCATCAAGACTCCCGGCCTTGTGATATTGCATTCTGCGCTCGATGCGCCGATTCACGGTAGACGGTTTGTAGTATGCGAAATCAATGTTAAAGACCTCTCGCAGCCTTTTAAATATGACCGTATTTTGATCGTTTTCGAGAATGCGCTCATGCGTAAAGGATGGATCCAGATCTCCCAGCAAAGGGCTGCGCGCATGCACCAAGATCGCCTCGGGAATCAATTCTGGGGCGAGTATCTTATCAACCACACCAGTATCGACCGCACTTTTAGGCATACCATCAAATTTCGCGGTTTCGCTGGATTGCGCCAAAACGAAGCCTCCGGCATCCTTCACATCGACAATGCCGCGCGATCCGTCTGAACCCGTCCCCGATAATACCACCGCAATCGCACGATCTTCGCAATCCATGGCGAGGGACCTGAAAAAGACATCGATCGGCAAGCTGAGTGATTTGGTCGGATCTTTGTCAGTTAACAACAGTTTACCGTCTGACATGACCATTTCCTTTTTCGGTGGGATCAAATATACGGTATTGCCCTCGATAGTGACGCCTTCTTCGACCAAATGCACCGGCATGGCTGTATAGCGGGCTAACAGCTCATCCATGACACTTTTGAAATCCGGTGAGAGGTGCTGCACCACGACAAAAGCAAAGCCCGAATTCTCCGGCATCGCTGTAAAGAATTGCTCTAACGCCTCAAGGCCTCCGGCTGAAGCCCCGACGCCGACGACATAGGGTGGTTGACTCTGTGGGCCATAAAGGGAACTGTCGTCGTGTGGGTCGTTTTCAGAGTCTTTAGGCATGAGAACTTACAGGGATAGAGAATCAGCGAGAGCTGAAAGGATGGGCACCCTTGCCGCTCTGTCTCCGCCTGTAAACAATATAGTGTTTTGGGTGCTCTTATCTCTCCAGAGGAGCGGCGGTGCCCCAGAGATCGCCGTTTGATTTCGCAAGTATTATCAACAGCTCCTTAGATTAGGGCAGCCAGGGGTATTTTTTAAATTCAGGTTCGCGCTTTTGAACGTAGGCATTTTTGCCTTCGTTGCCTTCTTCAGTGAGGTAGTAGAGGAGCGTAGCATTACCGGCCAGTTCTTGGAGGCCACTCTGGCCATCGACATCCGCGTTGAATGCACTTTTTAGGCAGCGAATTGCGAGGGGACTCTTTTTTAAAATCTCCTGGCCCCATTGTATGCCCTCGGCCTCAAGCTCATCGATCGGGACGACTTTATTCACGAGACCCATTTTTTCGGCCTCTTCCGAATTGTATTGGCGGCATAAATACCAAATCTCGCGAGCCTTCTTCTGGCCGACAATGCGTGCCAAGTAGCTCGAACCAAAACCGCCGTCAAATGATCCAACCCTTGGACCCGTCTGACCAAAAATTGCATTGTCTGCAGCAATCGTCAGGTCGCAAATAACGTGCAAGACATGGCCTCCGCCAATCGCATATCCAGATACCAAGGCGATGACGACTTTAGGCATTGATCGGATCAATTTCTGAAGGTCTAAGACATTGAGGCGTGGGACGCCGTCTTTACCGATGTAGCCACCTTTTTGATCGCCACGAATCTTTTGATCACCGCCCGAGCAAAATGCATATTTTCCATCGGAGTGAGGCCCTGCACCCGTAAGCAGAACCACTCCGATTGAGGGGTCCTCACGAGCGTCCGTAAAAGCCGAATACATCTCCATAACCGTATCGGGGGTGAAGGCATTACGGCGGTGAGGGCGATTTATCGTGACCTTGGCGATCCCATCTTTCTTTTCATAGATAATATCTTTGTATTGGCCGTGGGGCTCCCATTGAAAAGAGGTCTCTGCATTCATAGGATGATTAAATTTGCTCGTTGAGGGTTTTTATAAAGGCGCGGCGTTTCAAGAGGTCACTGCTGGCATCGGTCTTGATAGCGATCATTCGATGACCTTCTGTCGGAGTTTTGATCAGGTTTTCGAGTTCATGGAAATCCTTAATTTCCTTAAAAACAATGCCATGGGCCTCAGACACCTTTTGTAAGTCGATTGTTGGAGGGGTGAGGTAAAATTTTTCAAAATCGACCTCTGCCTCACTGATCGGCAAATGCTCAAAAATACGGCCTCCTCCGTTTAAAATTACTAAAATGTCGAGAGGAGTGCTCCTCTGATTCAAGAGAGCCAGACTTCCGATGTCATGGGAAAGCGCTACATCACCGATGATCAAGAGCCCTGACCTAGCTCCTCCGCGCGTCATGCCCGCAGCCGATGCGACGATGCCGTCGATGCCATTCGCGCCGCGATTGACGAACACTCGAAAGTCACGTGATCGGCTACCGGCAAAAGCTTCCCAATCGCGAACAGGCATGCTGCTGGAAATCCAAATGTCCTTAGCGTCGTGAGTATGCCGGCAGACTTCTCGAGGAATTAGCCACTCAACGACTGCTTTCGGATAGTCGTAGTGATCCAATTGTTCGATACACGCATCCTCGTATGCAATCCATTTTGCGCGAAAATCCTTCTCGGTTTGCTGGTTGCGTAGCGGCTGCGTGAAAAGGTCGAAGCCTTGAGCCTCTTGGAATGTATGATGTGTCCAATCTCCCGGAATGCCAGCGCTCCGTTTATCATTGTCAAAAGCAAGGACGTGTATGGAAGGCGTCCATCGCTCGATGGCGGCTCGGAGGGGCTTGGATGTCGGCAGGTCGCCCAGGAGTATGACTGCATCGGGCTTGAGTAAATCTACCTTCGTCGATTCTCGAAGAAATAAGTCATAGTGAGCGATGGTTTTTGCGGCTCCGAATCGAAAACCAGAGAGTCCGTCACAGAGAACGATCCCTCTGAAACCATCAGAATAGGCCTTTAGGAAGCATTCGATGGTATCGGTAATTTCGTTACCGTAGCAGTGAGGGCCAACTATGATAATCGTTTTATAAGAGAATTCACACGAAAAATCTGCGATTGATCGTGACGTAACCTCGCTTTTGTGAGCGGCCTGAGTGGTTTTATGGTGTTTGAAATATTGATAGCGGTCTCCGTCTTCGACTCCCGGTGTCAATGGATCCCTGAAGGGTAGGTTGATCTGCGATCCGAATGAGCTTGGATGGAGTAGCTGTTTGCAAAGACTGTTGATTTGAGTCTCAACGGTTAGCCAGGTATCCAGTGCGGGTTCTGGAAACGAGTGGCTTTCTTCGGCATAGACTCCGAAAAAATCACTCTGGTTGATAGTCTGTCCAGCATGACACTCTTGAAGCTCGCTAGGTCGGTCTGCCGAAATGACAAGGAGCGGAATATGGCTGTAGCGTGCTTCAACCATTGCAGGGGTGTAGTGGGCGAGAGCGCTACCGGAGGTGCAGATCAGGGCAACTGGGGATCGGTAGCTCGCTTTGCTCCATCCGAGCGCGAAAAAGGCGGCACTGCGTTCGTCGACCACGACTTCGATCTCGATGTCGCTGATGCGGCTCGCTGCGAATACCAACGGAGTATTGCGAGAACCCGGTGATACTACGAATCGAGAGATCCCCGAGCGCTTCAGTTTATCGATAAAGAGGTGTCCCCAGTAGGTGTTTAGATTGGAATAGGTGACTGACTCCCGTTCCCAAATGGTCTCTATTCCGGATTCGCTCACTATGCAAAGATATCCCGCATCGCATTCATTTTTAACTGAGTCTCATCCCATTCTTTGAGCGGGTCTGATCCAGCAACAATACCGGCACCAGCGAAAAATTCCAAGCAGCGTTGGGTGACCGATACTGAACGAATCGCTACATACATTTTCCCGTCACCCTGGCGGTTCATCATCCCGACCGCCCCGGCATAGAGGCTGCGGTCGAGAGTTTCATATTGATGTAAGACTTTGCCGGTGATTTCTCTAGGGGATCCTCCGACCGCTGGGGTGGGGTGAAGTGTTTTTAGGATGTCCCAGAATGATACGTCGGGGGGGAGCGTGCCGTGAATCGGTGTATTGAGATGTTGGATGTTTTTTAATTTAAGCAGCTTTGGACTTCGGCTCGGCGCAACTTCAAGTCCGAGGGATTTCAGGCGTTTTACGATGGCTTTGCGAACGAGTTCATGTTCGTGGCGATCTTTCGCTGAATGAAGCAGTTGTGAGCCGAGGTCGGCATCCTTTTGCGCATTCGGTGCGCGGGAAATCGATCCAGCTAGGGCCTGGGTGTGTACCTGGCCTTGTTCTTTTTCAAAGAGGATCTCAGGAGTGGCCCCGATGAACGATTTTCCTCGATTGTTTCCGAATGCGAAACAGTGGCATCCCCAAAACGATTCACGCATTTTGGAGAGCGGACCGATCGGACTCAAGTCGGTCGGCGAGGTGAATTGTTCGCTCCGCGCTAGGACAATCTTTTCAAATTTCCCGTCGCGGATGTCGCGGACCGCCGATGCGACGCCCGAGGTGTAAGCCTCTTTGGAGGATTCTGATTTTTGAAAGCGGTTTAGGGAAGGAGTCTCGGCATTGGTCTCTGAGTAGGCAAATCCTGAGAAGCGACGGTGTGCCTTGAGGATTCTTTCGCTTACGGCTTCGATATCAGTGTCGGGCTCAATGCAGGCATTGGCAACGGCCAGGGTTTGATCGCCAGTCCTCAAAACCTGCCACCGGGGGACCCAGGCAGATAGGGGAGCGAAATCGCTATTTGCTGGCGATTCATCGGCGAATGTCATCCCAATCATGATCTGGGGGCCGCCCAAAACATGCTCAGAATCTCCCGATTCAATGCAGTTCTCGAGGAGCTGTTGCGCCCATGCTTTGGCTTCTTCACAGCGATTGGCTCCTCTAAACTCTGCCATGGTAACGGCCTCGGCTCCGGCAAAAGCGAAGTCTTCGGCGACGTTTTCAAAATAGGCGTGCCACTCAGTGCGTTCCCAGATGCTTTCGAGAACCGCCAGTGGATCTAGGAATTCGACTTCCAGGGTGATGCTGACAAGCTGCGCAGAGCCCGATTCGAGAGCCCGCTGCCGAGC
>JBCCBL010000084.1:0-10240 GCA_039034055.1 Verrucomicrobiota bacterium
CGTTCATTGTAGTATTCGTGTTGTGACAATACGAGATTTCCGGCTCTAATGAAAACACCTTCAATCTCCCATTCATCAAAACAATTCCTAATAAACTCGCGGTGATAATTATTATCAATTGCGACCAACGCACGTTTACCTTTCAGCGCGCTCAAATCAATAGGATTAATTACAGCCTCGGCTTCTCTTGATTTCTTAAACGTTGCTGAAAAATAGAAAGTAGATCCCTGACCATACACGCTATCCAGCCAGATTCGTCCATTCATCTTTCGCACTAATTCCGTGGAGATGCTCAGGCCTAGGCCGGTGCCACCATAGAGACGTGAAGTGGTGCCATCTACCTGCTGGAATGAATCAAACACCTTGGCCTGCCTATCCTTAGGAATGCCAATACCGGTGTCTTTGACCGAGAAAGTAAGGGTCACCTGATTATCATCTTCTTCAGTAAATTGGGCGCGCGCATGCACTTCACCTTCATCGGTAAACTTGATCGCGTTGCCAATCAGGTTAATAAATACCTGTCGAAGACGGCCAACATCACCTATCAATACATTTGGTACATTTATATCGACTACACATGACAAATCGATTTGTTTTTCTCGAGCCCGCACACCCAGTGTTTTTACGGTGTCCTCGATACTCTTTCGTAGCTCAAAAGCATTCTCTTGTAGAATCAGGCCCGAGTTATTTCCAATTTTAGAAAAATCCAAAATATCGTTAACAATGGTCAACAAAGCCATTCCTGAGTCACGAATCATCGAGATATATTCACGCTGTTGCGCATTCAGGTCGGTCTCTAGCACGAGATCAGCGATTCCAATGATCCCATTCATCGGTGTGCGAATTTCGTGAGACACATTCGTCAAGAATTCGTTTTTAGAAGCTGCTGCAGCGCGCGCTTCACCCTTCTCGAGTTCGAGAGCTTCCTCAGTGCGCTTGAGGCTCTCCGCAAACATGGCTTGCTGTAAGATGGGTTCAACGGTCTCAATGAACGGTGTAATACTCTGCGGGGTCACACAGTCAAAATCGATTGAGGCCGTACACATCACGCCCTGCGGAGACTTTAAATCGAGAAGCAAGGTTGCTGAGTTTTTACCGACATCGGGCACGAGGTCGGTGATGACGAGCATGTTTTCTGGGGGAATTGTCTTTTTCCATCCTTTTTCCTGATACTTCCAGACCTGTAATTGAGGCTCACCAGATGGGGTTGGCTGGGTGTAATCGAATAATATTACAGAGTGTATCATCGCTCCGAGATGGAGCGCCCCCTCAGCCATCACCTCAAGGAAGCTCGAAACACTGGGATTTTCGTTGGCCATTCTTTGAGCCTGCTCGCGTGCTTCCCATAGACGTTGACGCTCAAAGACATGATAGTGCTCGGCTGTGAAACCATGCTTGACCTGGGCATTCCGCACTGCTGAAAGAACGGTTCGGACCCGCTGTTCTACCACAATTTTTGAGTCAATCCGACGCTCGACACTGTTTAGTTGAATTGCTTGGGAATGCGCGAAAAAAGGATTAACTCCAAGACGAACCGCATCAATTGTCATCTCAAAGAAATGACGGCGAACCGTATCAGATTTACCAACTCGCGACATCAAGCGATCAGCAAGGTCACTCACGATGCTGGAGCGAAATTGGTTTTGAGTAAAGAATACGTCTCCAAGATCCTTCTCCAGTTGCTCGACTTTGTCATCTCCGACGGGATCCCAGCTCTTTTCAATTTTCGCAGCCATCCGCTCGGAGGTTTTTCGTATCACAAAACTGGAAGAAACCTCTTCAGGAGGAGCAATTGATAGAGGCACCGAGATTTGACGCAGTAAACGACGCGCCGCCCTGTATCCGACTTGATAATAGGGGAGGAGGATCGCTGAAAACCCACCCTGACTATATTCGCTCAGTGTTCCATACTGGGTATCGAAGTCGACCAGGGCAATGTCTTCGGGTATGCGTTTACCCAAAAGTTCGACAGATGTCCGCATGGTGAGCCCAAAATTATCAACACCTGAAATAATCGCGGTCGTATCCGGGTTTTCCTCCAAATAATCCGTAACGCGCCGGCGGACTTCATCGGCGCTCGCAAAGTCAGTGATTCGGATGATTTCGAAACGTCTTTTCGACAGGGAGTCGACAGCCTTGTTCAGCGCATTGAGGCGCTTTGTGAATTCGTCATGAGACCCTTCATTAAAGCTCACATAGATGATCTTGTGATGCTCTTGCTCTAGCAAATGCTCGAGCGCGGACTTAAATGCATCTGCATAATTCCAACAGACCCGAGGGCACCGAGTAGGCTCTTCGGATATCGCGACCATTGGAAATTTACTTCCGAGAAACTCCCGGGCTTCGGCCTCCAGTCCACCTCCCACATTATTCAAAATAATTCCAGACACCGTCTGGCTATTGAGTACGGATAAGTCCGAGTGGATTGAAAGGTCCGCCCCGGCTTCTAGGCATGCCAATCGCGCACCTAAGCTAAAGAGAATGTTACTCTCCTGGAACAAGGGGTCTATCAAACCAATTCTGATACTTGGAGGCATGTTTACGACCAGCGTGACTAGCGAGAGATATCGAGATCAGACATAAGCGGTAAGCTATAGTGACGGCATTGCGTCCTAATTCTCAATAGAACGGTATTTCGGTTCAAGGCAAGGGGTAGATTCTCCGATCTTATATACTCATATGCCGGTAATCGACAGACCAAAGATCCTCGTGCATGCCGAAGAGATGCCCCCGACACCGCAAATTCTCTGCAAGATTCAGAGTTGCATGCAGGATCCAAACGCAGATCTCCAGGACTTGGTCAAACTGATTCGCATGGATGCTACCCTTGCAGCTCAAATTGTGCGATTGAGCAACAGCAGCTACTATGGCTGCGCAATTCCCAGTGAAAATGTCATGGAAGCGGTGCAAAGGCTTGGTTTCCGTGAAGTCCATCGACTGGTCGGCCTGGTCGCCTCAAAGCAACTTTTCGGAGCCGCTGCACCCGTGTATCGCATGAAAGCCGGAGAACTCTGGGACCAGAGTATCTCGCGCGCGATTGCCATGGATACCTACGCAAAGATCGTCGGCGTCAACAACGATACCGCCTACACCATCGGCCTCTTGCATGGAATAGGAAAGATCATCGTAAACAAGTGCACGCTCGAATCTGGGCTATCCTTCTACGACGAGGATGAAGATGCCGAGCCGATAACCCCAGAATTTGAAAAACGGATCCTCGGGTTTCATTTTGCCGAAGTCGGAGGAATTTTACTGGAGTCTTGGAAATTCACTCAAGAAGTCATCCTCCCGGTAAAATTTCAAATTGCCCCCCAAGAGGCACCCGACCAGAGAGTCATGACAAGCCTCCTCTACCTCGCAAATCACGTCATGGATCAATGGCGTTTTGGACAGGAAATCGATCTCTCCAACGTTCCCGATCTAGAGGAAGTGCTGGAAATTGCCGGCCTGAAGAGCGAACAACTCATTGAAGCCATGGATCCTATCAACGAAGCCGTAGGCAAGGTTCGCGAGGAGTTTAACTAATCCTCATTTCTCGTATCTGCATTCTTTCCGAAAAGCCCAAAGCCGGGAGTGCGAGATAAAGACTTGTATTCAACATTGGCGGACGAGCCCAGGCAAATCTCAGTGCAGATGGGGGCCCGCTTCGGACAAACCTGCCAAGGTTTTCGTCTCAGCCTAGAGTCTTTGCCCACTCGTTAACTCTACCCCAGGACATCCGATTCATCCGATCAGGCCTCAATCATCTACCATCTAAGAGGTCGTCTAAATTAAAGATCGTCGTGCACGGGTCCGTTTCCCAAGATGCCAAGGATGAGTCAAGAACCGGGCATTGAGCATGCCATCAAGCCAACCGATTTGCGTGGAATCCTGAAGTACGTTCCGATGTTCCGGAACCACGTTTTTGTGATCTCATTCGATGGCAGCATCGTTGAGCATGAGCAGTTCTCCGATTTGCTTTTGGACATCGCCGTCTTGCGCAACCTGAACATACAGGTCGTCATCGTCCATGGCATTGGCAAACAGATGCGGCAGAAAAGCCAAGAACGCGGTATTGAAATCACCGACGTCTACGGTAGCGGCCCGACCGATCAGGACACGCTCGACCTCGCTATTGAATGCTCCCTTGATGTAGGGCAAAAATTCCAAAAAGGGCTCACTCGCAGCGGCTTGCGATTTGCCATAGCCAACGTCGTTACCCCAACCGAAGTCGGCCTTCTCAACGGTGAAGACTATGGCTTCACTGGTAAGGCGAGTAAAATTCAAGCGAGTGCTATCGAAGCGCTGATGCGATCTGAAATCATCCCCATTATTTCTCCGATCGCCTACGACCGCGCAGGACGTGCCTATCGTCTCAACGCCGACGCCTTAGCCGCCGATTGCGCCATTGCGCTCAAAGCATCCAAGCTCATCTTCCTGTCCCCGCGACCTGGCATCACCATCAACGACGAAGTGCGCGTAAACATTCCTGCCACCGAGCTTGAAGAAATCCTAAAAAAAGCTCCGGAAACCGTCGAAAAGGCGTGTCGGCTCAAAGCTGAGCGTTCGGTAGATGCCTTGAGGGATGGAGTGACCCGCGCCCACATCATCGATGGTCGTGTGTTTGGCGGATTGCTCACAGAGATATTCGATAAGGTTGGAATCGGATCAATGATTCACGCAAATGCCTATCAAGAGATCCGCAAAGCTCGCCCTAAGGACATTCAAGCTATTTACGACATCACCCGTCATGCCACGAAAAATGCATCGCTAAAACCGCGTTCCAAATCCGAAATTGAGCGTGAAATCTCCAATACCTGGGTCTACGAAATCGACGGCAGTATCATCGCCTGCATGCAACTCATACCCGATGAACCGAGAAAAAATTTTGAAATTGGGATGGTGCTCGTTCAATCATTCTACCAAAAACGCGGTGTCGGTAAAAAGATGGTCGAATTCGCAGAAATTGAGGCAACCAAACAAGGTGCCGACACACTCCTCGCCCTGACCACCCAAAGCTACCCATTCTTCAAGAAAAGCTGTCGATTTTCCGATGGAACAAAAGATGATCTATCGAAGGCACGTCGTGCTAACTACGAAAAGAATGGACGCGAGTCTCGTATCCTGATCAAAGCGCTCAAAGGATAGATTGTTATGGAAGTTGAGCCGGCCACCATCTTAAAACGCAGCCTCTGCATGCAGTGCCCCAACTGCGGACACAAGGGCTTGTTTTCCAGTCCACTAAAGCTCCGCGAAACCTGCCCCCTCTGCTTCATGAAACTACAGCGAGGCTCGGGCTGGTTCCTCGGCCCGATGGTCGTAAACTACGGATTCACGGTCTTTGTGTTTGTCTTACCGATTCTCGGGGCTGCCCTCCTGGACTTCGTGCCTATGAAGCCGGCGCTCATCGCAATTGCGGCGACAACCGTCATCATGCCGATTCTATTTTATCCCTACAGCTGGAGTCTCTGGTTCGGGATCTACTATTGCTTCCTCCCCGAGGAACTTCCGGTAAATAATAAAAAGTTCGAACATATCGACAATTAGAGCCTCCGACCGCAAATCCGTGTCTAGCCCAGAGCCCAACACGTGTTAGATAGAGGTTGACATCCCAGCGAATCTAACACGTGTTTGGTGAGTGTCAAAAACCCCGCGTATCGCCTCCACTCAAGCACTAGCCGAACACCTCGGCCTGTCTCGATGGACCGTTTCCCGCGCCCTGAATGGACACCCAGACATCAAAGAAGCCACCCGCGCGCGTGTTCTAGAAGCGATGAAATCCGAAGGCTTTGCCCCAGACCCACTCGCTCGAGGTCTGCGTGGAGGGTCTACCGGCCTGGTTGGCGTCTGCTTTCAGGAATTGGAAAACCCGCTCCTCATGCAAAAGGTCGCCTCCCTACAAGATCACTTGCGCACCGCCGGATACCAACCCGACACCCAGCACACTAGCAACGATCCGAAGACTGAAACGCATGTCATCAGCCGATTCATATCGATGCGCGCCGAGGCGGTAATACTTTTCAACACCGAATTGCACGCTGAAGATCCTGCTATCGAAAGCCTCCTAGAATCCAAGGTAACGACGATCTGCATCGATCCTGTCCACGCCCTTCCCTTCCCGACCATTCGCGTGGCCCGCGAACGCGCCTACCCGCAAGCCATGAGACACCTTCATGAACAAGGTCATCGGAAGTTTGCTCTGCTCGGGCTCGAAGAAGGCGTCATTTACGGAAAAGACCGCATGTCTGGAATCCATGCATGCTTGGAAGAGTTGAATCTAGACCGAGACACGTGCCTATCCGCTTACATCGGTCCCGGACGCGAGCGGCTCGACTTTCGCTACGGCTATGATTTAGCCGACAAGGCGCTGGAGGCCCAAGAAGATGCAACCGCGTGGATTGGTCTGAATGATCGCATCGCCATCGGTGCTGCTCGGCGCATCGCGGAAGCCGGCAAGCGGATCCCCCAAGACATCGCACTCGCAGGATTCGACAACAACGAAGCCACTGCATTCCTCACGCCCACCCTTACCAGCGTCGATCAGTGTGTGAATGAGCAGATGGACTCCGTCATGGCCCTATTAGCCCATGCCAAAGAATCTGCCGCGCCCCTAGACCCTAAGTTTCTCAAAATCATCGAACCGGTGTTAATCGTTCGTGAATCAACGTTGTTCGAAAAAAGCGAAAATCTATGAAAATTTTACTGACCACTACTTCATTCCAAGACACGCCCGGTCCGCATCATGAACTCCTAGCGTCCAAGGGGTATGAAATTGTGCGTGCCCGTGGTCCTTTACCAGAAACAAAAATGCTCGGACTCGTTGGCAATGTAGATGCCCTCCTATGCGGGGACGACGAGATCACGGAAGCCGTCATGAAGAAATCATTACCGCGCTTGAAAGTGATCTCAAAATACGGAATCGGCCTAGACCGCATCGATCTAGAAAATGCTACCACTCTCAAAATTCCAGTGACATATACTCCGGGAGTCAATCACACCTCAGTAGCCGAGCACACCTTCGGCCTAATGCTCGCATGTAGTCGTAAAATCGTCATCGAAGCTAATTACGTAGCTCAGGGAAACTGGAAACGCATCACTGGTTCTGAACTTTTCGAAAAAACCATCGGTCTCATCGGATTTGGTCGGATCGCCAAAGAAGTCGCCCTGCGTGCAAAGGCATTCGGGATGCGCGTTATCGTCTACAATCGCTCATGGGAAAACGAATATAGTGAACGCTTCGGTGTGGAGCGCGTATCCGAATTTGAAGCCCTGTTCGGAGCCTCCGACGTCATCTCCATCCATATTCCAGCGACCCCTGAGACAAAAGCACTGATCAATCAAGAAACGCTTAAAATGCTCAAACCAGGCGCCATTATCGTGAATACTTCACGTGGCGAAATCGTCGACAAATACTCAATCCGCGCCGCTCTCGACGCAGGAACCCTAGCTGCCTACGCGTCAGATGTCCTTGACCAAGAACCACCACCCAAGGATCACCCGCTACTAGGTTCCCCCAACTGCATACTCACACCCCATATTGGTTCACGCACCCAAGAATCCGTCGTCCGTCAAGCCAACATGTCCATCCGCAACCTCTTCGCAGTACTCGAAGGCAAAAACCCCGAAGCTCAAGCCAACGCGCTCTAAGCGGTTCTAAACATGTCTCCAGAAACCTTTTACATTCTCCCAGAACAACAGCACAACACTCTAGTCACGGCTGCGTACCGACACCGTGGATTCACCAATGCGGAGTCTGAGCAAGCTGCAAATTTTGCCGCCCTCGCCTCAAAGCACGGCATCCGCACTCACAACGCCCTGAAGGCGCTCCACCTAGACCACCTCTTTGGAAGCGGTGTCGGGGGCTGTGTGCCAGGGGCCGAAATCAAAAAACTCGATACACGCTTCGCAGCAGTCGAAGTCTGGGATGCACAGCGGAAACTCGGCCAGGCCACTGCCCTGGAGGCAATAGACGCTGGCATCAGCCTTGCAGACAAGTACGGCACAGGCACTATTTCGATAGACAATGCTTTTCACTATCTTTGGGGCGGCGGCTACGTTATGGAAGCTGCCAAGCGCGGATACATCGCCTACACCCATTGCACCGCCGCCCTCACGGAGGTGGTTCCCTTCCAGGGCAAATTTCCAACCCTCGGGACGAATCCCCATAGTTGGGGCTTTCCCACCGTCGATGCTATTGGTTATCCCATCGTCATCGACTGGGCGACATCGGTCATCGCCATGGGGCGCGTCCAACAACTCGCCCGCGAAGGTAGCCGTCTCCCACCCAATACCGCAGTCGACGAACGCGGCCAACCCACCACAGATCCCACTCAAGCCAAAGCGCTCCTCCCATTTGGAGCGCACAAAGGCTATGGCCTGAGCCTGATCAACGAAATCGTCGGCGCCTTCATTGGAGCGGGCCTACCTACCGTTCGATCACGTTGGAATGATCAAACATCGGAAGAAAAAAAGACCCCATGTTTCTACTTTCAAATCATTCATCCAGAAGCGCTCAGCTCCGGCGCATTTTCAAAAAATCGCTCTCAAGCCGAAAACATCGGAGCCATCCTAAAGGATATTCTCGGGCACGGAAACGAAGGCTGCATCCTACCCGGCCAACTTGAGGCAGAGGCCGCTCAAAAATGTGACAACGCGGGCGGCCTCCTCTTCACAAAAGCAGAACTCGAAGGCTTCCAAAACATCGCGCGAGAGTGCGGTGCTACTCCGCCAGATTTATCTCAACTTAAGAAATACAAATAATTTCAACCGCTCGCAAATTATGGCTATCAAGGTTAAACCTGCTTCTGATTGTAAATACGACCTCGTCTCACTGGGTGAAGTTATGCTACGCCTCGATCCGGGCGATGGACGCATCCGAACAGCTCGCTCTTTTCAAGCGTGGGAAGGGGGTGGCGAATACAATGTCGCGCGCGGAATGCGTCGCTGCTTCGGGCAACGTACTGCCATCGTGACCGCGCTTGTTGACAACGATATCGGACGCCTCGTCGAAGACTTTATCTTGCAAGGAGGTGTCGATCCTACCTACATCCAATGGGCAAAATTCGACGGTCTAGGCCGCTCCGTTCGCAACGGGCTCAATTTCACCGAACGCGGCTTCGGCATCCGAGGGGCAAAGGGCACTGTTGACCGGGGAAACACCGCAGTCTCTCAACTAAAACCAGGCGATATTGATTGGGAAAAAATCTTTGCCAAAGAAGGTGCGCGTTGGTTCCACACCGGAGGCATCTTCGCCGCTCTATCTGAGTCTACCGCCGAAGTTTGCATCGAAGCGGTTCAAGCGGCCAAAAAATTCGACACGATTGTGTCATACGATTTAAATTACCGTCCATCACTCTGGGAGTCTTCCGGTGGCCATGTGAAGGCTCAACAGGTAAATAAAGAAATCGCCAAATACGTCGACGTCATGATTGGCAACGAAGAAGACTTCACAGCTTGTCTTGGATTTGAAGTGGATGGTATCGATGATAATATCTCGAACATCGAAATCGATTCATTCAAAATGATGATCGAAAAGGCAATTGCCGCGTACCCAAATTTTCAAGCTACGGCAACGACCTTGCGCGGTGTCAAAACCGCTTCCATCAATGACTGGAGTGCCATCACCTGGCACGATGGCCAATTTTACGAAAGTCGACCTTATCCAAATCTCGAAATTTTTGATCGAGTCGGCGGCGGTGACAGCTTTGCCTCAGGATACATCTACGGTGTGATGCATACTCAGGATCCTGAACTGGCGGTCAATTACGGGGCCGCCCATGGAGCACTCGCTATGACAACCCCCGGCGATACTTCGATGGCCAACCTCGAAGAAGTTATAAAAATCATGTCTGGCGGCGGCGCGCGCGTAGTCCGTTAGCCTCAACCTATATAATCAAACATCGCTAAACCATCTCTCATTAACTGACATGGAATACCTAAACACTCTTTTCACTCTCGAAGGAAAAACTGCCGTCGTCATCGGTGGCACGGGCGAACTCTGTGGTGCCATGGCTGAGGGTCTCGCGGGTGCCGGAGCCCAGGTAATCCTCGTCGGGAGAAACGCCGAAAAGGCGGACGCGCGTATCAAAAAGATAAAAGAAATGGGCGAAACCCCTGTATTCATCGAATGTGATGTTAGCTCGAAAGAAAGCCTACTCGCCTATGACCCGACCCATTTGGTTAAGGATGCTGCCAAGCCGCTACCCACCCTCATCGATCAGGGGGAAGCAGATTCCTTTCTGCAAGAACAGCTGCAGCCCGA
>JBCCBL010000085.1:0-10170 GCA_039034055.1 Verrucomicrobiota bacterium
GGGCTCCCGAATTTTCGGGAAATCGTTGGTCGGATACGCTTTCAAAAGCTCTATCGTTTCCTCTGAAAGATCCATCATTGGATAAGTGAACTCAAGCCCATCGCTGCTTCGAATCAGTAAAATCTCATGCTCAGTGCGTCCCAAGACGGTAGCCTGGATTTGAAAACCCTGATGATTTTCTAATTTCATCTCTGCTGGAAAGGACTTTTCGGAGCCTTGACGCATAAACAGACTGCCCACCCCGAACAGGATGAGCACTCCGACGAACCCACTTAAAAGATTTAGCGAACCTTTTATCACCTCTCCGAGCAAAGCGAAGGCAAAATCGATCTCAAGCATCGAATCTGAGTAATTCAATAACAACGCGCCCGAACACAAATTTGTCGCGGATCTGATTTCTGGATTTGCTCCAGTGGGGAATTCATAGCAAATTTGCAGAATGTCGCCGCGCTATTGTCATTCACGCTTTCAGACCGTCCGCTGGGAAACCCGCGAAGTCCAGGTTGGGGGTGTTGGAATCGGAGGGAGCAACCCCATTCGCGTGCAGTCGATGACTACCACCGACACCTGCGATGTAGTCGCCACCGTGAGGCAGACGATCGAACTTGCGGAAGCTGGTTGCGAAATCGTTCGCATCACCGCACCGACAATGAAAGCGGGCGAAGCGCTCAAAGAGATCCGTGCGGAACTTAGAAGAGCAAAAGTGACGGTGCCTCTGGTCGCCGATATCCACTTCTTGCCGAAAGTGGCCATGGAAGCAGTAAACCATGTCGACAAAGTCCGCATCAATCCAGGTAACTATGCTGACCGCAAGGCATTCAAAATCCGCGAATACTCAGACGACCAATACGATGAAGAAATGGAGCGACTGTATGACGCCTTCTCCCCAATCGTTTTGCGTTCCAAGGAGTTAGGAAAAGCGATGCGGATAGGAACCAATCACGGCTCACTCTCCGACCGCATTATGAATCGCTACGGCGATACGCCAAACGGGATGGTCGAATCGGCCCTTGAGTTCATCCGAATCGCTGAATCTCACAACTTTCACGACATCATCCTTTCGATGAAGGCCTCCAACCCAAAGGTGATGATCGAAGCGTACCGGCTGGCCGCTGCTCGCATGCACGAACTCGGCATGCAATATCCGCTGCACCTCGGAGTCACCGAGGCGGGAGATGGCGAAGATGCGCGTATCAAAAGCACCATCGGTATCGGCTCACTCCTCTACGACGGGCTCGGAGATACCATTCGAGTGTCCCTCACGGAAGACCCCATACACGAAGTTCCAGTAGCGCGCGATCTTGCCCGACGTGCGAGTATTTTGCGCGAAAACAAATCAGACTCTCTCACAAAAGAACGAGATAGCATAGATCCTTTTGAATACACGCGACGCCCTGCCCAGGTATTGGCCCTGTCGCCATCTCCGATGAAAGTGAGCATCGGAGGTTCTGAGGCACCCGCTGTCTGCCTCGCACCCACGCAACCGCTCAGCAACACCCAGTCGATAATTCAAGCGGTCTGCCGAACCCAACTCCATTTCCAAGATTCAAAAATTGAAGGAGTTTTGTTGTCGGTTTGCTCTCCATCGGATCTCAATCACGTCGAGGCGATCTTCACTGCGCTCAGATCGGTGATACCCTTCTTCGTCCTCGAAGCCCCGGCGGAATCATTGGACGATATTTTCGCCGACTGGAAACGACCCAGCGGCTCAAACGGCTGGATAATCTCCACCACCATTGACTCCGCGGACGGTTTCCAGCGTACTGCGAGCCTTGCGACAAGTTTTGCCACTAAACTCGCCGCAAAAGCCACCCCAAGCGTCTGGAGAGAAACCATCATTCCCCAACTCTCGCCAAAACCGGACCTCCCCCTCATTGCGAGTCTTCAATGGGATGCAGACACTTCGGTCCACCCACTCGGCCAGTATCGCCTCCTCGCAGAGACCCTCAAGCAAGCCGAAATCAATGCGCCCCTCTGGATCCGGCTCGGAGACGCAACTCATATCGAAGCATCTGCCTACTTTGGTGGCCAACTGATCGAAGCCAGCCTCCTCGCCGGTCCGCTCCTAGCGGATGGCCTAGGCGACATGATCAGCGTGCATGACCTTCCCGAACTTAAGCAGGCAAACGGCCTCGCCTACAATATTCTTCAAGCCGCCCGTTCACGCATTTCGAAGACAGAATATGTCGCCTGCCCCAGTTGTGGGCGCACCCTCTTTGATCTGCAAAGCACCACGGCTCGTGTGAAAGATAAGACCGCCCACCTCAAAGGGGTAACCATTGCCGTGATGGGATGCATTGTGAACGGTCCCGGCGAGATGGCCGACGCCGATTTTGGCTACGTAGGCGGTGCCCCTGGAAAGATTAATCTCTATGTCGGAAAAAAGGTAGTGAAGGCCGGGATCCCCCAGGATGAAGCGGTCGATCGCCTCGTTGATCTTATCAAACAACACGGCAAATGGGTCGACCCAAAGCCTGTTCCAGCGACCGAATAGGAAACCGTTGGAATAAAGCGGAATGGCTCTACTCTAGCTCCCAAACGTAAAGAGCAACGAATGAAGACCCTTTCCCTGATTACTGCCTTTCTACTTTTCCTGATCACTGCCATTCTATTTTGCACACAAATTTTGAGTGCAAAACGCTCCGACGCAGATGAGGTGGCTCTATATTCCGGCTACGCAGAACTCTTGCAAAAATATGCCACCGACACCGGCGTGCGCTATGCCGAATGGGCCGAGAACAAAGAGGACCTATTCGAGATTAATCGGACCCTGGGAAAATGGGCTCAGGTCGATCTGGAGACCTTCAGCACCTCTCAACAAAAGGCATTCTACATCAACCTCTACAACCTCGCGATGCTCGCCGCCGTGTTTGACGCTTACCCAATCAACAGTGTCACCGAAATCCTTCCCGACTTTGGGATCTTCACCAGAAAATTCATAAAACAAGGCAATCGAACCCTATCTCTGGACGACGTCGAAAAGGCTATACTGCTGAAAAAATATCCAGATCCGCGCATTCACTGGTCGGTGAACTGCGCCAGCCGCAGTTGCCCACCGCTTCGAGCAGAGCCCTTCATTAGTAGCCGACTAGACCAGCAAATGGATGAAATGGCTCAAAAATTCCTGAATAGCCCCTCGGGGGTCCAACTAGATAGGGATTTTGTCCGCATCTCAGCCCTCTTCGACTGGTATCGATCTGATTTCCCAGACGGCAATCTGCTCGAATACATCAATCGATACCGCAAAGAGTCGGCCATTCCAACCGACCTGGAAATACAATTTCTGTACTACGATTGGGATCTCAACACTCCCATGATCGAATGATTAAAGTGCGTCGTCGTCTCGTCTAATGCAAAATCCAATAGCTCAATATACGCACTGGCTTCACACCCAGTGGCCCGCCGGCGTGCCCGAAAAAGGCCCGGAGATCCAAGAAAATGGACTCACCAACCTTCCAGGTGTACGCATTGTCGGAGACCTTACCGGGGTGCCCCTCCTCAAATTTTCTGCCGACACCGGGGCCAAGGCAGTCCTCGCTTTCCTTGAAGAGAAGGGATTCGAAAAACAATCCAGCAAGACAGATGTCGACGTTGCGATAATTGGGGCTGGTGTATCCGGCATCTCAGCGGCGATCGAGGCAAAGAAGGCCGGTCTCACCTTCTGCGTGCTCGAAGCCCAGCAAGCGTTCTCGACCATCAAAAATTTCCCACGCCGGAAACCCATCTACACCTACCCGACCGACATGGAGCCGGCGGGGAGCATGCGCTTTAAATCAGAAGTCAAAGAAGACCTCATCGAAGAACTCGAATCTCAACGGGATGAATTCGAAATCAAAACCCGGACCGCCGAAGTCCAAGCGATTCAAGACCAAGGCAGCCACCGAATACTCAAGCTCAAGGGACAAAAGGACCTGACGGCTCAACGTGTGGTCATCGCAATAGGGCGCACCGGGAATTTCCGCAAACTCGGCGTCGAGGGTGAAAGTCTTGAGAAAGTATCCAACCGGCTAATCGATCCTCGCGAATTCGGTGGCAAAAAGGTCCTCGTAGTCGGCGGGGGAGACTCCGCGCTTGAGGCCGCGATCTCCATGGCCGAAGAAGGGGCGACCGTTGCCCTGAGTTACCGGCGTGCCGAATTCCAACGCCCCAAACCCGAAAATATCGAGAAGATCGAGGAGTTGCAAAAAGCGGGGAGCCTCACCCTCTTGATGGCTTCCACGATCAAGAAGATCACCGATGATCGTGTCTTCATCGACCAAAATGGAGCCTCCCTTTCATTGGAAAATGAATACGTATTCTCTCTCATCGGTCGCGAGCCCCCCCTCGAATTCTTTCGGCGCTCCGGCATTAAAATATCTGGAGAGCGCTCACTTAAATTTTGGTTCACCCTAGCGATCTCAATTCTCATTTTTGGATTCATCTACCATTGGAAAGGCTACACCAATATTTTGGGGATTCCTGGAACGAATCTGTGGCAGATTTTTGATCAAAAGGATATTTTCCCGTTTAACCTCGGAATCATCAGAGATCAGGGCAGCTTCCTCCAAACCCTCACCCAGACTGCGCAAACCCGCCCTGACTTCTGGTACACTTTTGTTTACTCCGCTGTCATCGTAATATTCGGAATCAAGCGCATCCGATCACGAAAAACGCCCTACATCAAGCGGCAGACCCTGTCCCTGATGGCCATTCAGGTCCTGCCCCTATTCCTCCTTCCTTACATCATTTTTCCCTACATGGGAGCCCTCGGGGCATTCACAAACGGCGGTGTCGGAGAGTGGTTCGGCATGACCTTTCTCTCCAACGGCCCCGGCACCCAGCCAGACCAATATTGGCGCGCGTTTGGGTTCATCCTGGCCTGGCCCCTGTTTGTCTACAACATCTTCACCGATGCACCGCTCTGGGGGTGGTTGATTCTCGGTTTTATTCAAACCTTTGTCATCATCCCACTCATTGTTTTTAAATGGGGCAAGGGAGCCTACTGCGGTTGGATCTGTAGTTGCGGCGCGATGGCGGAAACCCTGGGCGACGGACATCGTCACAAAATGCCTCATGGCCCCTTTTGGAATAAGCTCAATATGCTTGGCCAATCGATCCTCGCAATCGCGATGATTCTCCTGGTCTGGCGTCTCCTCGGCTGGACCGTCGGAGGCTGGTTCGCGCAGACATTCAACAGTGCCTTAGACAAGCTTCCTGTAGCCAACTACAAATACCTAGTCGATCTGTGGCTCGCCGGAGTTTTAGGCTACGGACTCTACTTTCACTTCTCGGGACGCGCCTGGTGCCGCTTCGCTTGTCCACTCGCTGCACTCATGCATATCTACGCGCGCTTCACAAAATTTCGGATATTTGCCGACAAAAAGAAATGTATATCCTGCAACGCCTGCACCACGGTATGCCACCAGGGCATCGACATCATGAACTTTGCCAACAAGGGCAAAGGCATGGAAGACCCCGAATGCGTCCGTTGTTCAGCTTGTGTCCATGTCTGCCCTACTGGAACCCTCAACTTCGGCAGCTACGGCAAAGACGGCAAACCGCAACTAGAAGAACTCTGGGCGTCCCCAGTCCAACAGAGCGAAGCCGCCCTCGAGCAAACTCCCATCGACGAGTATATGAAAAGAGCCGCCAAGCGGGTCTCATAACTGCTAAAACCTTCCGAGATCCGGTCAGCGCCGCAACTCGCCAGTCCTCAGGGAATTAAGGGGTCTCCCCAGGCATCTCAACAGACCAAATCAACTCGCTCATTTTATTTACACCTCTCCCTCGGCACGATAAGCGTTTCACCTTCGCTTCTCACTCATGTCTCACATCTCGACATTCATATGGATTTTCTACGGGGTTCTCTGTTCCCTGCTATTTGTCTACGGATTGAATCACTACGTCCTCATCCGTTTGTTCATACGCAGACGCAAGCAGGCTCTACAAGACGATGCGGAACGCGAAAAAAACGTCCTGAACCAGCTCAATAGCGGCGAAAGGGTCTGGCCGCTCGTCCTCACCCAACTACCCCTCTACAATGAGCTGAACGTCGCCGAACGGATCATCCGATCCGCCGCGGCCATGGAATATCCCGAGGGAAAGCACCGGATTCAGGTACTCGACGACTCCACTGATGAGACCCGCGAAATCGTCGACAGAGTCGTCTCAGAACTCGCGGCCGAGGGTATTGACATCTCCGTAGTCCGTCGTCCAACACGCGAGGGCTTCAAGGCAGGTGCCCTGAAATTCGGACTCGAGCAAGACGATGCCCCATACATCGCCATTTTTGATAGCGACTTTGTTCCTACCAGAAACTTCCTCAAACGCTCGATCCCACAGATCATAAGCCAAGATGAAGTGGGGCTCGTGCAAGCCCGCTGGGGCCATCTCAACCGGGAAGAATCCTGGCTCACCCGCGCCCTCGCGATGGGAATCGACTGCCACTTCGTAGTCGAGCAATCTGCCCGGTCCTGGAACCGACTTTACCTCAACTTCAATGGCACCGCCGGTGTCTGGCGACGCCGCGCCATCGAAGATGCCGGGGGCTGGCAAGCGGATACCCTCACCGAAGATATGGACCTCAGCTACCGAGCCCAACTCCAAGGATGGCGCCTGCATTACTTGCTCGATCTAGTCGTTCCAGCCGAATTGCCCTCCACCTTCACTGCCCTCAAGAGTCAACAATTCCGCTGGGCGAAAGGGTCCATCCAGACTGCCCTCAAGATACTCCCTCAGCTCAAACTCGACCCACAGAAAAGCTGGATCAAACGCTTTCAAGCCGTCTGCCACCTCACTCACTACGCGATACACTTCTGTATGTTCCTGATGGCTTTGGTATCGCTACCCATGGTCTTGGTGCAAGAAATCGATCTTGGTCCCCTCTTTTGGCCGCTAGCCTTAGGACCCATCATTGCAGCGTCCCTAGGTCCCAGCCTATCCTGCATTTTTTCTCAGGTAGCCTTCGACCCCAAACGCTTCTCCTACGCCTTAAGCCAACTCCCATCACTCCTTCTGGTCGGATTCGGCATCTCATACTCCAATGCCCGTGCCGTTTGGGAAGGACTCACCGGCAAGCAATCTGCCTTCGTTCGCACTCCCAAACGCGGATCGAATACTCAGAAGTCCTACAAGCTCAAACGCTCCTTGGGACCCTGGATCGAAACCGCTCTCGGTGCCTACTGCCTACTCGCATTCACGCTTTCGCTCACCACGGACCGCTTAAACGTCGGAATCTTCGCACTCATCTATGTCTGCGCCTACTGGCTTGTCGGGATCAAAAGCCTACGCGAATCGCACGCATAGGCTTCAGAGAGAGCATTCGGACCGAAACGCGAATTCAGGCTTCTCCATCTTCGGATCTCACGGCTGCAGCGCCTCCGATTGGTTTCACCCCGACAATCTGCCAAGTGTTGAGTCCCCCGACCACCACTTGTTCGACTCGAATCACAAATCCACGGTAGCCGATCGCCACCGGCCGGTCGAATAACCTGCGTAGACCGATAGACTGGTTGCTAAAGGACAGGACTTGTACTGAGCCTCCGGGTACCTCCTGTTTCACACCAACCTGTTCCCGCATTTCCACCATCTTTTGCTCTGACATCAAAGACGCTTGCTCACTTTCCTCGAGAGCCGCTGGATCATCAGAAACAGCTTCCGGAACAACCGGACTGGATAACTGAGCAAGTAATCCAAAAGAGTCTCCGGAGTACAAGCTCACATCCAAGGCTCTGGCGTAAAAGACTTCACTGATCACATGAACATAAGCGTGAGTGCTATCTGTCCCGCTGAGCTTGAACGAGATCGCATCCTGTATTCTAGGCTTCAACTTGCGGCTCTCATCTAGCATTTCTTCAACAATTTTATATGTAGACAAACCATAAGACTCCGCGGCGGGGACACTCACATTCACCTGGTCCACCGTTCTTCTGGAAACATCAAGACCCAGTTTCATCGCTTCAATCGGTATGAGGGCCGATAAATCACTCTGCGTAAAGGTCACCGATGAGAACTGCGGGAAAGCCACCAGCCGAAACCGGTTTAATCGTTCCCGGTAAATCTCACTCTTGCCCCTTAGATCAATTGCTTCCCCGGTAAAAACTCCATCCTCGCCAAAGTCAGGCTGACTATAGAGTTCCACAGACCTTCTCTCACGTGTATCAGCAAAGAGTGCCTGAGTGTCTTCGACGGATTCTTCCTTCGCATCAATTTCGTCACTCAGGTCGTCCATTCCAGCGAGATGCATGGTTTTCAGGGAGGTCAGTTCCTCGCGCTTTTCTTGAAGGACTTGTTCGACTGTCTGAACAGCCGGATCGTCCAAAAGCGACTGTTGATCGACAGATGTCTTGGGAGCGCTAAACGTTTGAGCATATTCTTCATCGATCTCAGAATGCAAATCCAAGCGCATCGTCCGCGTGCTCATACCCAGGGTAAGGCGCGTCTTCCTCTGATCCTCGGATAGTGAGGTCCACTTCTTGTCGAAGGACTCGAGGATTTCTAAATCTTCGATGTCTTTATCATAGATGAAAACATCCCCCACCTGAAAATCCTCACGTGGAGGAAATACCGAAACAATGCCAAGTTCACGCATAGACTGTGCCCATGCGCGCATAACGTATCCAGGATCGGGACGGAAAAATGAGCAGCCCGTGGCAAAGAGAGCCGCCATAGAGGCACAAAGATACCTCGTCCAAGTAATTTTGTAGTTTTTCTTCATTATTCTATAGCAATTTTAGAATCAGTTGTGCGGGCTACACGGAGGGGCGTGCAAACCCACACAACATTCAGTTTATTTAACCGTAGACTCATTTGATTTTTTTGAATCCACCATCAAAGAGGGGAATCGTCATGGAAAACTCCTCACCATAAGTGAGCATCTGCTCTTCGAGGATTCCAATTGCGATCTGTTCGCCCATGCGCACAGATTCAAGGTAATCACTGTAGTAGTGAACACCCGCCCAATCGCGCCCGATGGAAATATTGGAGGCGAGTTTATTGAGTTCACCCTCAACCGTTAGCTGGCTCGCATTTCCCTTTAGGTCTTTAACGGCTACCGACTTTAGAACAGAATTGTTCTTTGTGTTCCGTCCCGCCACAAAACACTTATCTGCGCCCTGCCCTGTCACATCAAGTACGTGGGTGTGGTCAAAGAAAGCCTTAAGGATCGTCACACACGCTCCCGCAACGGTCGCATGGCCTGCTCCGTAGGCCGGGTGCATCGGTGAGCCTTCAGGGAAAGCCATTGGCAGAAGATAGTTATTCGTACCAGGATTTTTATTGTCGATAGCCTTCAGAATGCTTCCGTTTCGACCGTCTAGGAGTTCTTTCATCTCCGTAATCTCAGGAGCCAGAGCTGCTAATATGGGCTCCCTATGGACCCGCGCCGCTAGAGCTTCCGGCCTGAGACGACGGTGTATATTAAACTTTTGATAACGGACTGCCTTCAATGCCCGAGTCGCAACCTCCGTGACCAGGGATAAAATATGAGGCCCACCAAACAACGCAAAGCCTTGTTGATGATCCATTGCATCGTCTTTTTGGAAAGGAATGCCCGGATCAAATGGGAAATTCTCTGCCAGCATATATAAACATGCATTTAAATAAGCCTCATAGAGTGCATCATAGTGTACGTAAGTCGCGAGATCGCGTGGGGTTTCTATAAATCTGTATTTCTCAGGCTCTGTAGAATAGATCTCATGTCTTCTAAAATCCGCCCCGTTCTGGACATCGTACCATTCTTCCCAGGACTGCATAAAATCGATCCCCTTTTCAGCAACGCGGACTCGCTGATCAACCCGAATGCCTCCATAAGTCACAAAACCTTCAGCCGGCGATAAGGCATCGTCGTTACGATTGATACCCTTATTCCCAGCCAGAAGGAATTGTGATATGTAGGGCCCAATATCATCGCCGAAAAGCACACCGCGTAACCGCAATCGACTCTCCAATTTCTCAACTTCGATCGAAGACAGCGCGCTCAAATCTAATTTATCCGCAAGCGATTTTAGGTTCTTCAGCTCAGTCAATGCGACCTTCGGATTACTGAGATCCTCAAATGAAGTATCTCTCAAAAGTGCACACGTATACACTTCGGCCATTTCCAGCGTGAGCAAGTCTGAGCCCAAGGCCGGAGCAGGTGGCATCGTGACGGCCTGCGAATCGGGCCCTTCGAGATCAAAGGCGAGACCAGCA
>JBCCBL010000086.1:0-10165 GCA_039034055.1 Verrucomicrobiota bacterium
CCATCACCGACCCCGATAAACGCAAAGAGATGATGCGTAGACGGGCCGAAATCGAAGGAAACTTCCCACAGCCCCGAGCCACCCTCGCCGAATTCGTAGACCACATCGATCACGCCGTCAAAATCGCTGGAGTTGACCATGTCGGCATCGGGATGGACTTCGACGGAGGAGGCGGCGTCCAGGAAGTGATGGACATAAGCGAAATGGGACAAATCACCCTTGAACTCGTCCGCCGCGACTACTCCGAGGAAGCCATCGCAAAACTCTGGGGTGGGAATTTCTTAAGAGTCATGAGAGCCGCCGAAAAAGTGGCCCAAGACCTCTCGCTCGGCACCTTCGAATCCATGGATTCTGAAGCGGCTTCCACGCTTTAAATCGGCACGCGCCCAACTTCTTGGGCCGACGCGATTTCGGTCCACACAAATTCCCAAAAGAAATGGGCAATTTGCCTCATCTTGAACTACCGAGAACTGGCGTCAATCTTGGCTTCGCAGGACTTAGTAACAGAAACGACCCAGAATTGCTAACAATGTAACAATTAGGCGGAGATGGTATCGGAATCGCTACCCCTTCCATACCACCATGCGTATATACAAAATCACTACAATCTCAGCTCTAAGCTGCCTATCTGCCTTGGGCTTGTCTGCCCAAGATCTCGAAGATGAAACGATCCAACAACTCGATGAACTCGAAGTCTCTGCACGCCTCACCCCAACGCCTCTCGCCACTGGATTCGGTAACACCCGGGCCGTCACTGGCATCACACGCGATGCCCTGATGTCCGCCCCGGCTGGCATCTCGGGATTGAAAATGCTGGAAGGGATTCCCGGGGTTATCGTGACCAATTCGGACGCCCTCGGCCTCTACGAATTCGGAAACGAAGTCAAAGTGCGCGCCTTCAGCTTCAATCAACTCGGGTTCTCCTTAGACGGCATCCCGATGGGTCGGGTCAACGCCTTCGGGGGCTCTCCAATCTACCGTTATGTTGACAACGAAAACCTCGCCGGAATCGAGGCCTCAACCGGTACCGGAGATGTCACTACGCCCTCCTATACTGCGCTCGGCGGCTCCTTTGCCTACACCACCGATGACCCAAAACAAGAAATGGGCGTCTTCACATCCCTCTCCGCGGGTTCCAACGATTTCTTTCGCGGATTCATAAGGCTGGATACCGGGGAGATGCTCGATGGCCTCACTGCATACGTCAGCGGCTCCCAGATCAAAGCTGATCTCTGGCGCGGGGCCGGTGATACCGATCGCGAGCACGCCGAGTTCAAAGTCAGGTATCAGCCCAGCGACACCGCCGTCCTCAACTTCAAATACGTCTACAACTCCTTTGATGATGTCGACTTTGATTTCCTCAGCCTCGGCGAATACGAGACCTATGGACGCTACCGCGGCTACACCGACTCCGTGCCTATCCCAACCTCAGTGACTACCGCCACCGACACAGTTGGCTACGACTTCGACGCGAACACCTTCGTCCTCGGTGCGGACGGCATTCCCGACTACCTCCAGGAACGAACCGACGATGGCTCGGGAAACATCGTGTCCACCGGAACCGACGCTGAAGGTCAGATTCCTCGCGCAGAATTTCGCGGCCACATCAACGCGCGGACCGACCACCTCCTCGGGCTCAACGGCACCTTCGAACTCTCCGAAAACCTCACCCTCACCACGGTGGCTTACTTTGAAGACAAGGAAGGTGACGGCGTCAGCTACGACGACTACCCGGAAAATGCACGCCGCTACTCGGTGCAAAGGGAATACTTCGACTTCCTCGTCGAACCCACCGGGCCCTCCTGGGGTCTGACCTCATTGGATGGATACCGCTATGGGTTCACGACCAACCTTGCATGGGAAATAGAAAGCGAATCCTTTGATAACCTTCTTGAGGTGGGCTTCTGGTACGAGAGCGACGAATTCGAACGCCTCCAACAGCGCTACAACCTTCTAGACGGCCTGTTAACCCCCAATCCCTTGTTTGATGAGCCGGTATTCACCCGCCGCGATTTCACGCTGACCTCTGATTACTTTAGCATGTGGATCAAGGACACCATCACCCTCATGGAAGGCGATCTCGATATCTCCCTCGGCGTCAAAGCCAATGATTTCGAATCAAACATCGATGGCTTCCGCAATTTCAACGACTTTGAACTGTGGCCCTCCGTCTACTCCGATTTCGTTTCATCCGGCGGCGCCAACCTCGACGCGGCTTGGGATGACTACTTCCTCCCCTATGTTGGGGTATTGTATAACCTCTCTCCCCAAGTTCAAATCTTCGCCTCCTACGCTGAAAATATGGCGAGCCCAGTGGGAGATACCGTGGATATCTTGCAAGGAGGCGATCCTCGGGAATTCGTCGTTCCCGAAGCTCCTGAATCGAAAAACTACGAACTCGGGTTCCGAACCGATTTCGGCAAATTCAGCTCCTCGATCACCGCCTACTTCGTTGATTTCGGAAACCAAATCGTAAACACCCGATTCGTCGACTCCGGCGGCGATATCCAAGATCGCTTTGAAGCCGTTGGAGCCATCGAAAGCTACGGAATCGAAAGCCAGATCACCTACCGCCCGATCAGCAGCCTGGCTCTCGTCGGAGCCCTCACCTACAACACCTCCGAATTCTCAGACGACTACGATCGGGTCACCGGGGTCGATGCCAATGGTCAACCGATCTTCTCCACCGTCGAAGTGGCAGGCACCGAACTCCCCGAAGTCCCCGAATGGTCAGGGAAATTTGAAGCTATCTACGTCCCCATCGGTGGGCTCACCATCCAGAGCGACATCATCTACGTCGGCGACCGACTCTACGGAGCCGGGGCGGATACGGCACCCAGCTACACCACCGTAAATGCCTACATCGACTGGAATCTATCCACCATCAGTGAGCGCCTTTCTGGTGTCAGCATCCGGGCCAACGTCACCAACATTACCGATGAAGACGCCCTCGGAAACACCTTTGGCGGACCTGGTTTCGCCGGCGGACTCCCCATCCAAGACCGCACTTACCAATTCACGGTCTCCATCGACCTATAATTGTTACTCCTCCTCCAACACCGAAGAGGGCTCCGGCACATGCCGGGGCTCTCTTTTTTTTGACCTCATTGAGGCGCTTCTCGGAGATGAATTAATCAAAACAAAACTCCGTCATTAGATATTCTTCAGTGCTTACAGGCACGCCATTGAAGATAAGCTAAGGTTTAGCAAAGCATTAGTTATTTTTGTAAGTCGAAACACTAGCTTGACCTAACATAAGGATCGGATTGTCTCGATAGCTCGATAATGAGACTCCTTCTCAATATCGCACCAGACTAAAGACTATGACTAAGACCCAAAACAAACCAAAAAAATACACGTTTACGCGTCAGTTTGTCGGATCTGCGGCTCTATTTGCCGGACTGATACCGGCAGTGAGCACCGCGCAGACCTCCGACCTTGCAACCCTCGATGAAATCGTATCCGAAGGAAAAGTCCTTTTCACAGATCAGATCCACGCGCTCAAAACACCGACTCCGATTATCGATGTGCCACAAAGCCTCTCGATCATCACTGCCGACCAGATGACCCTTCAGGGCTTCACCAGCGTAGGCGACATCATCGACTACACGCCCGGCGTCAACACCTCCCAAGGTGAAGGCCACCGCGACGCTGTCGTCTTCCGCGGCGTTCGCTCGACCGCCGACTTCTTCCTAGACGGCGTCCGCGACGACGTCCAATACTACCGATCACTCTACAATGTCGAACAGGTGGAAATTCTCCGCGGCCCCAATGCACTCTTCTTTGGCCGTGGCGGCACCGGAGGCATCCTCAACCGCGTCACCAAAAAAGGCGTCATCGGCGAAAGCTTCAACGCCTACAAAGCGAGTATCGATACCTTCGGCGAATTCAGCGTCCAGCTCGATAGCAACTTCGCAACCAGCGAAAACTCGGCTTTCCGCATCAATGCCTACTACGAAAGCCTTGAAAACCACCGCGACTTCTACGACGGCGACCGCATCGGCGTGAACCCCACCGCAAAAATCGCCCTTTCCGACAAGACCACCGTCGACCTCTCCTACGAATACGTCGACAACGAGCGTTTTGTGGATCGCGGTATCCCAACCGGTGCCAACGGCGAACCCGTAGAGGCCTTCGAAGACATCATCTTCGGAGACGTCGACAACCAAATCACAGAGTTCGAAGCACACATCCTCAAGGCCAGCGTTCAGCATATGTTCGCCGACAACCTCAAGGGCCGCCTCAACGTATCCTATGGAGACTACGACAAGCTCTATGGAAACTTCTATGCCTCTGGGTACGACCAAGTGAATACGCCAAACATCGTCGAACTCGATGGTTACATCGACACCACTCAGCGCGAAAGCTTGACCTTCTCTGGAGACATTGTCGGGGAACTCGAGACTGGCAGCATCAACCACACCCTCGTTGGCGGGTTCGAATACATCGACACCGGAAATGACAATGACCGCTTCAACCCGGTATTCTCTTCGAATCAAGACGACCGTGAAGAATTCATCATTCAAAACCCGCTCGACTTCCGTGGATTCGCTGGAACCAACGCGGACGGTGAAGCCATCACCGTTGCCTACTCAGATCTCAACGACGACACCTCCGCCGACCTTGCGGTCTACTCCTTCTTCATCAACGACGAAATTGAAGTCACCGAGCAGCTCGACCTCATCCTCGGCGCGCGCTATGACAGCTTCGAAATTGATGTGACCAACCAGATCACGGGAGAAGACTTCAGCCGCGAAGACTCCGAAGTCACCCCGCGCCTCGGCATTGTTTACAAGCCACAGGAAAACATCTCTGTCTATGCAAGCTACAGTGAGACCTTCCTGCCGAGCAGCGGAGAGCAATTCGCCTCAATCAACGACACCTCATCACGGCTCGATCCAAGCGAATTCACCAACACCGAAGCCGGGGTAAAATGGGACTTCACCCAAGGCCTCAGCCTCACCCTCTCGATCTTCGAAATCGAAGCCAGCCAGCCTCAAGTAGATCCCAACGACTCCGAGGGCCAAGTATTCGTCGACTCCGACATCACCGGTTTCGAAGCCCAAATCCAGGGAAGCATCACCGACAAATGGTCCGTCATTGCCGGATACAGCTACCTCGATGCGGAGATCGTCAACCTCGACGGCCCCACCGGACGCCGCCCACGTGAGATTCCCGAGCACACCTTCTCTATCTGGAATACTTACCAAGTCACCGACAAGTTCGGGCTGGGACTCGGACTCACCTATCAAGATGAGACCTTCATCTCCAACAGCCTCAGCTCAATCGCGACGCTCCCCAGCTACACCCGCGTCGATGCTGCAGCCTACTACACAGTATCGGAAAACCTGCGCATTCAGGTCAACGTAGAGAACCTCACCGACGAACTCTACTTCCCGAACTCGCACAGCACCCACCAAGCAACCGTAGGCGCACCGATCAACGCGACCTTCACGATCGTAGGCCGCTTCTAAAAGACTCATAAGACTCAACTAAAGACCCGGGATCTCAGAATTCCGGGTCTTTTTTTTGTACCCAAAATATTATTCCATCCACAAAAACGTCCCTTCTCATACCTTCCAGCTAATGCGATCTACAGCTCGAAACGATTCCACCTCCCGACCGCGGCTGGTCTGACGTTGAAACAAAGGAATATACATCTCACATTTGGATACTTCGGATGACTATCAAAGCGTCAAAAAGCTTCAGGAGACCGCTTAGTTCTGCTTGCAAAAATGAATTAGAAGACCAAGACCCGTTTCTCCAAACGCTTACAGTCACGAGATCACCTGACACGGGACAAACATCCGCAACAAGAGCTTTTCATCTGTGATGTCGCTGACGCTGTCCTTAAGGACATCATGCAGCAAATGGAACACCCGTTCTATTCTTTGTCGAAAACACCTGTTCATAACATACGTGAGTATCGCAACGGCGATAATTGGATCAAGGTAGCTACTGGAGCTTACCGCCTAGCCACAATCTACGATAAGGATATTTTAAGAAAGAATTTGACCTTGAAGCCGCATATGCTCAACTAAAAAGCAAAGAGCGCAGCTTTTGCTGAACTAGTGCATCACAAGCTCTGGCCGCATTGCGGTGGCAGGGATTACATGATTCTAGCGTATCAACGAATAGATTCTATGAATAGAAAAGTTACATTTAAGGCAGCAAGTCTTGGTTTATTAATGGCGGGTCCGGCTTCAGCGGCTGTTTCATTGTACAATTTCAGTGGGCATAGGGAGTTTGACCCTAGTCTATTAGGTTCGGATGACCAGTTTTCTTTGACCGGTGCTGGTTTTGATCCTGACAGCACTGATGGGCTTGATTTTGGTTTTTCTATTGCTAGCGAAGGGGCTTTTACTGAAACGCCTCGTGGTATGGGGACATACGATACAACTAATTCTAGTGTGAGCTTGTTAGGTACTTCTTTTGCTTCTACTTCTGATGGTATTTTTTCTGTAACTAACAGCAAATCTAATGATAGTTTTGAATGGTTTCAAAAGGATTTTAGTGGCGCAACTGTTAATGGATCTGAACTTATTTCTGTTGAATTTTTTGGTAATAGCGGCGGCATTGATGCCATTGGCGATCTATCACTGGATGGACTGACAGATGCTATTAATAACAATCGGTTTACCATTACTGGTGCTACCTTAACACTGATTGGGCCTAATAATGAGAAATATGGTATTGACTTGTTTAGTGGCTCTAATGGACCTAATGCTTTGGATAGCTTAGATGTTAATATCAGTGCTATTCCAGAGGCGAAGTATTATGGTTTAATGGGAGGTGTTTTTGCATTTGCAACGGCCATCGCTTTACAGCGCAGGCGCTTCGGTCTTGAGGCTACGCGTCATCTTACTCCAAGTGGGCATAGCTGATTTAGGCTCGCGATCCATCCTGTATAAAGTGCAGTATTATACTTCCTTAAGCGTGATGATCGCGAAGGCAAAACCCCTAACGTTCCATATCTTTATTCTTTTCGGGATCAGCTTGCTTTTGAAATTCTTCAATTGAATTGAGCATATCGTAAGCCTCCTTTTTCCCAGGATCATCCTGAACTTTGTAAGAAGGCGGGGAAGCCTTGCGATGGATCTTAGCCTCCAGATCTTCTTTTGGGGAAGCTTGTTCCTTTCGGCTATCCAGTGATTGAAGCATATCCTGCGCTTCAGCGAGGGCAGCAGATCGATCGGTGGTGTATTCGGTCGCATTGACTTCTTAAACCACCTATACCAACAGATTAAACCCAGCAGCAAACTAACGAATGCGATGGCACAGTTTGGGTAACTCGATCAACCGAAATCACGAATATTGACATTCATTCCTAAAATTACGAAGAGGCGCACATGGCGGATCAACAAGAGCTTTTTGAAGACCCTAACGAAGGCACTAACATTGTCCCTCTTTCCTCCAATGCTAAAAATGAACCACGAATGCACACGAATTTACACGAATCGTTTATTTCTTGGTGTGGATTCATGCCCATTCGTGGTTAAAAGAAGCCGTAGAGACCCTTTGACCCAGTAGAACTAGGTTCCCTATCCAAAAAATCCGCCCACCAAGAGACACCATCCCCTGGCTGATTTCAGACTTCTAATATCTCCAATCGCTTCTCGTTTATCCGAAGGAATTCATCGCGCCAGTGGTAGGCCTCCAGCATCTCGGGGCGATTTTCCCCCATTAGCCGGATCGCCAGATAGAGGGCTTCTACCGAGGCTAACCCTCCCACTGGATTATCCCCAACCTTGCTGACCCGCGGATAGGCGGTCTCAAAGTTGCCAGGAATACTCCGATACACGGGCTCACCTTGCAGACACTTTTGCAGGTCCGGCAAAAGCCGCCAGGTACTGTCCAGTAGGACTAATTCCCGCCGGCCATCCTCTTGACTGATCGGCGGTGCATCGACTGCCAATACCATTTTCCCACCGACATCCACTTTCAAGTCCGCCTTGGCCTTAAGAAAAAGATACCCTGCCCGCCCTCGCAAGGGTTCCAGGCTGCACTTACTCAAGCGTTCTTTGGGGTGACGAAGGATGGTTGTTTGAATCACTCACAGCATGACGAGCGACGAGCCGCTCTTGAGGCAAACTTTATTTTCGGCCTGGGTGCGCTTGAAGCAGCCTACCCAGCAACACTCTTCAGCCGTTTCTGAGCGATCCGCGCCAAGCCTGCAACCAATTCGGGATTCGTTTTGCCGTTCACTTTCTCCAGAACGTCAATCAGATCCCGATCCGTGTAAGGCTCGAACTTACTCATCACCTCATCCGAGACTTCGCCCTCATAGGCATCACTTTCGATGATCGGCAGGAATTTCTTCTCCATCAGCTCGAAGGCGACCACCTCATCCGAGAAGCGATCAGGATTTATCAGGGTAAGCCCGCCTCTGAGGATGGCGAGTATCGGGATCAGTGCCAAAAAGTAGAGAAAACACTGGCCGGCGAATTTTAAAAATGAAGAAGTGTATGTGACAAAAGACGGATCTTCGGACGTCCAGGTCTGTCGCGTTCCGGCTCCGAAGGACACAAGGAGGGCCCCGAGCAGGCAGATTGCAACAACTGACAAAATATATCCTGTGACTGTTTTCATAGCAATAATTCTAGGCTTCGTTGCTTACCGGAAGGGACTTCTCCGAACCTTTTTTCGATTCACGATCACCAAAGTAAACGTGTTTGAACCAATCAAATAGGACCCGAAAATCGTGCGCTATCATCAAATTAGTGGGTAGGAGGATGAGGGTGACAAAGGTCGTGAAGACGATGCCGAATCCGAGCGATATGGCCATCGGAATCAAAAACTGAGCCTGCGTGCTCTTTTCGAACATAATGGGGGCCAGCCCGAAGAAGGTCGTGAGCGAAGTCAGGATGATCGCTCGAAAACGCGCCCCGCCCCCGGTGAATGCCGCCTCAAAGGGAGACATCCCTTCGGCGCGCTTTTTATTCACATAATCAATGAAGACGATGCTGTCGTTGATCGCGACTCCAACCAGTGCCAACATGCCGAAGTAGCTCAGCATCGCGACCGGCTTACCGACCCAGATCATATTCGAGAACTCCTCGGCCCCAGACATCCCGGAGAACCATTGAACCAAGCCTGGAAAGAAGGAGGACCCGTTGCTCCACTCACCCATGACGAGGTGTCCAAAAAACGCGCCTGCGATACAGAACGGAACTTCCGATACCAGGACGATGAGCGGCTGGGTGTATGACTTGGTCGGGATCGCCATTAACACATAGACTGCAAACAGTACGATAAAGATACCCTGGAGGAGCGCATTCATCGAATCCCGACGCTCCTCCTGTTCACCCTCCAGGCTGTATCGCATTCCTGGATACTGCGCAATTATATCGGGAATCCAGCCAACCATGTCGGCCAGAATCGGCTCCAGGTCGTAGACTTGTTGGTCGATATCCGCGGTGACATTGATCGTCCTGCTACGGTCGATACGTGTTATCTCAGAAAATCCGCGCGCCATCTTAGACTCAGCAACGGTTTCGAAAGGAATTTCGCCTCCCTGCGGCGTTCGGACTTTTAAATTGTCAAGATCCTCCAGGGTCCGGCGATCGTCCAGAGGGTATCGCACCATGACTCGAATATCGTCGCGACCTCGCTGGATCCGCTGAGCCTCCAGACCGAAGAATGACTGACGCACCTGGCGGGTAAGATCATTGAGAGTGATTCCGAAGGCCTCCGCTTCGGGTTTGAGCGCCAACTGAATTTCCTGTTTTCCATTCTGGAAGGAGTCGTTGATATCATAGAGTCCCTCGTAGGATTGTAGCTTCTCTCGAATCTCCGCAGAGGCGACCGAAAGCTCTTCAAAGCTAGGACCCATGAGCTGAATGTCCACCGGAGAGCCGCCCCCAGCAATGGTGTCTCGAAACGATAGCTGCTCAATGCCCGGGATCGGACCCACCATCCGCCTCAATTCGGCGAGGAGGCGGCGACCGGTCACATTGGTAATCCCTTCGCGTTCTTCCGGTGCCAACAATTCCAGATTCACCCCTCCAAGATGCGACTGCCCAGATCCTCTTCCGGCTCGGGTCGCCCCGACCACAGTGGTGATCGCCTTGATCAATTGCTTCCCAGAATCTGGGTCTGTGTATTTTTCTTGCAATTCGGCAGCAGCCTCTTGGAAACGCAAGACGTGCCCCTCGGTGATTTCAGA
>JBCCBL010000087.1:0-10145 GCA_039034055.1 Verrucomicrobiota bacterium
CACCTTGCATGATTATGGGATGCGGGTGCCAATGCTGATAAAGTGGGAAGGGACCATCACTCCTGGCCAAACTTATGACGGCATCGTGGCAAACATTGATGTCGCACCGACCATCATGGATATCGTAGGTATCACGCCTCCAGCAGATTACGAATTTGATGGGCTCAGCTTCAAAGACGTGCTCTACGGTAGCAAAAAGCCTCTACGTGAAGTCCTATTCGGCGAGCTGGGACACTCGCGAGCAGTATTAACCAAGTCGTGGAAATATATCGCGATCCGCTACCCAGAAGACGTGCAGGCTAAAATCGATGCCGGGCAGAAGTTTTCTGGATGGCAAGGTCGCGAACTCGACCGACCTTACCTCACTCGCAATGGCCACTTAGGCTTCCATGCGTCCCAGGCAAACCCAAACTACTTCGAACTCGACCAACTATACAACCGGAAGACAGACATCGCTGAAACCCAAAATATCTACAGTCAAAATCCCGAAGTAGCCGCAACCATGAAGCGTTATTTAGCGACGGCATTGAGTGAGTTTGAAAACCGACCGTTTGGTGAATTTACAAGATAAATCCACTCCATAGGCATAATCGAAAGGTTCCGAAAACGCGTAGATCACTACTGATCGGGTCTCAGGTTTCGAATATGGGCAATTTTTATTAATCCGACCAGAGATCCAGCTCTGGAATAGTCACCTCATCTGCTTTTATAAAAACGGCCGTAAACCGACGACCATCACGTTTCAAATTCACGATATTTACCTGGTCCACAAAATATTCGTGAAGAATGGAATTTGCGATGTTTATGGGTAAATCCAGAGTCTTTTCGTACTCTTGAAACACATACAAGGTATCTCCTTCCAGTTCAGCTCCAATCAACGAGAGTTTTAGCGGAATTTGAGTGCTCGGGTCTAAGATCTGGAAGTGAGACTCGATATAGAGAGCAATATGTGCCTGCGCTTCGAGTGAATCAACGTTGCGTGCAACCGTCTCCTTACTTGTCCTTAAAATAACGTCAAGGTCATGAGCATGAAGTTGGTGAACAATTTCGGTAGCTTGTGAATTTGGATTAAATACGATGGTCGTGAGGGCCTCCGGTTGACGGTGCGCATCCACCAACAAAGGCAGGCAAAACAGGAGGATTGATGTGACTGTTTTCTGATACTTCATTGAGTCTATCGGGAAACTCATTCACCCACAGGTTCTAACGGGACCTCTTTTGCGCCTTCAGGTTCTTCATCAGTCTTCGCCTCCTTTAATTTGGTAAGCATGTCAGCCATCAAGTCCCTTCGAGTGGACTCACGCTTATAAAGTTCCAAACGAGAACGGCGGATTTTCCTTGGAAAGCTATTATTCGCGTATTCCGCATCTGCCGTTTCATGATATGGGTCGAGTTCAATCGAATCTATAGCCTTATCATGTATCAGAAGTTTGGTTACTTTTTTATAATTACGCCGCCAAATCTCTGCTGGGATCCTCATAGATTCCTCGGTGCCATCGGTGTTTTTGATGAGCAGAGGCAAGGGTGTCGGCACGCCTCCGATATTTTCAAAATCGATGAAGTATATGAAATCGTCATCGACGAGGGCACGCTCCAAAGTGGCTCTCTCCCAATCTTCTAATCCTTCCATGGTACTTGTATAAGTATTCCGATCCTTATTGGTAACGACGAAGGGATCATTCTCATTGTAAAAATCCAAAAGCTCCGGTTTGCGGTCCACGCGCAATCCATAGCCCTCTTCGCGATTACGGGATTGGGTGACGGGTTCTGGATGATCCAAAGCGTGCTGCTCGCGGTCGAATTCAAATTCAATTTCTGGATCGAGCGACGACACCTTGTATTCGCGCATATCACTGATCGCGACGTCCACATGATCCGTACTGTAAAACCACCCGCGCCAAAACCAATCGAGGTCGACCCCCGAAGCATCTTCCATGGTACGGAAAAAATCAGATGGCGTTGGGCGCTTAAATTTCCAGCGCTGCGCGTATTCGCGGAATGCAAAATCAAAAAGCTCCCGCCCCATCACGGTCTCACGTAGAACGGTGAGCGCTGCAGCGGGCTTGGCGTAAGCATTTGCCCCAAACTGAAGCACCGAGTCTGACTGTGTCATAATGGGCACCTGATTCGTACTTGCCATATATTCTGAGATACGATCCAAAATGGGCATATTTCCCCTTTGCGGAAAATCTTCTTCCCATTCGAATTCCGCAACTTTTTGCAGGAAAGTATTGATACCTTCATCCATCCAAGTCCACTGACGTTCATCAGAGTTGACAATCATCGGGAAGTAAATGTGACCAATTTCGTGGATGATAACAAGGATCAGCCCAGATTTGATTGAACGAGCGTATGTTTTTTCTGGATATTCAATCTTTGCCGGCTCTTCATTTTCGGACGCGTCACCCTCCCCCTCATCCTCGCTCGGTGCTTCGAACGGCTTGGGACGGTAACCATTGAAGGTTATCATCGGATACTCCATACCGCCGAATTCCCAAGTATTGACTGACTGAGCGGTCGGATACGGATAATTAAATGAGAAGCGTGAATACACCTCCATGGTATGGACCACCGCCTCGGTGGAATATTGATACCAAATGGGCATTGCTTCGTTGGGGTAGAACGACATTGCGAGGACCTCAGGAACATCCTCATCATCCTGCTCATAAACCATAGCATCCCAAACGAATTTTCGGGAGCTGCACCAGGCAAAGTCGCGCACATTTGCCGCGGTAAATTTCCAGGTCTTGGTCCCCTTCGACTTTTCAGTCTCATTTTCCATCGCTTCGTCGGGTGTTACGATGAAAACTGGTTTCTCAGCACCTTTAGCTTCTTTCAAGCGTTCTTGCTGTAGATCGCTAAGGACTGCCCCAGGGTTCGACAATACTCCCGTCGAAGAGACAATATGGTCTGCCGGAACGGTAATTTCGACCACATAGTCTCCGAATTCCAGGGCAAATTCCCCACGTCCCAAAAACTGCTTGTTGTGCCATCCATCATAATCACTATACACCGCAAGACGCGGAAACCACTGGGCCAAAAAGTAAATGTAAGTGTCGTTTTCCTCAAAGTGTTCATATCCATTGCGCCCTCCTATTCTCTTGTTGTCGACAATGTTGAACGCCCAGTCGACGGAGAATACGATCGTGCCTCCCGTACTAAGCGGAGTCGGGAGATCGACCCGCATCATCGTATCGACAATTACATAGTCGAGAGCCTCGCCGCTCTCACTCGCAACCTTCAGGATCTCATGGCCGTATTCCTTATCGTCAAATCTCTGCTTTTGAGCCAGGGTATAGTAGCCTACTTGATCCTTCCCGGACACTGCGAATGACGTCCGCGCCGCCGAATCATCGCGAAAGCGATTTTGATCTAACTGAAGCCAAAGGTAGCGCAGGGTATCCGGAGAATTATTGGTATAGGTGATCGTCTCCGAGCCTTCGATCCGTCGCGACTCTTCATCCAATGCTACCTTTATATCGTAATCGACCCGTTGCTGCCAATAATCCACGCCAGGAGCACCCGATGCGGTACGGTAGACATTAGGGGTCGGTAGATCGACCTCCAATTGGCGGAAAGCATCGTAAAAATCCCCTTTGGTTTGCCGAATAGCATCAGCGAAACCCTCGGAAACAAAATTTATCAGAAGAAGAAAAACAAATAAACGAACCAGACTCATAGACTTACCCTCGAAAACAATACAGCTTCCGGCAGCAAATTGCTCGCCGTTTTTCAAATGGATCTTTTTTAGGAGGATTTAACGCCGCATCCTAATGGATAAGTCTATGAATCAAAGACTCTACAGAATCTGCGTAGCTCGCCCCAAAGAGGTTAACGTGGTTCAGCATATGATACAGGTTGTAAAGATCTTTTCGTTTTGCGTAGCCGGTGCTCAAGGGCCACTTTTCTCGATAAGACTCGTAAAAACGCCTGCTGAATCCACCAAAAACCTCAGTGAACGCCAAGTCTGCCTCGCGATCTCCGTAGTAGATTGCCGGATCGAAAATTACCGGGACTCCCCTCGCATCGTAGCCGACATTGCCACCCCATAGATCTCCATGAAGGAGGGATGGCGTTGGCTGATAGTCGGGAAAAAAGCCTTCGATCTCATCCAGCAATCGATCAACGCCGGAAAATACAAATCCGTGCTCTCGTGCCCATTCTAGTTGAGGCTCTAACCTACGTGTCTTAAAAAAAATCAGCCAAGAATCGCAGGGTTTATTGCTCTGTGGGGTCGATCCTATGGTGTTATCATACTCCAAACCGAAGGAGTTTGCCGTATTGCGATGAAGCTTAACGAGCCCATCTGCCAACGCAGTTTCATCCCCCGCATGACTCATTTCGATAAATTCGAGGACCAAGCAGGAAAATGCCTCACCAGAAAAATGTCCCAGGACCTCGGGCACTCGAATCGGCGCCGAATGTTTCAGGGCGGCCCTGAGTTGATTCAATCCGTCTGCCTCTGCTCGATACACTGAAGACTGTTCACATCCGCTCGTTTTAAGAAAAAAACGCCGATCTTCTTTGCCGATCGTCCAGGCTTGGTGAATACACCCACCCCCCGATCGCCTGACGATGTCGGGAAGCTCCGTGCACTGCGCAATGCTCATACAACCACTCGTCGATCTCTTCCCACATCAAGGGAACACGGTCTGGACATCGTGAAAGATGCAAGGATTTTTCGATTCAGCCAGATCAATCTGTTGAGGGAAACTGCTCGTTTTGGAAATTACATTTCGAGAACACCGATATGAGGCAAATCTCTGATCAATAGCCCGCCGCATGGCCGTCCTTGCGAGATTCGGAAGCTCCGTAATATACGCCGGTCTCCGGATCTCGCATGATCGCTTGATAACCCCCAAACGGCCCAATTGCGGTTTCGAGTCGATGCCCCATCAACTCGAGATCACGACGCACTTCCATTGAAAAACCGTCCTCAAGGTTAACCTCCCCTCCGTCTTCCATAGCACGGTTGTCCTCAAAGAAATTTGTCGACCCCGTGTGGTGGATACGCGGGGCATCCCCGGCCTCTTGGAGGTTCATACCAAAGTCCTTCATGTTTAAAACAATTTGCACGTGCCCTTGCGGTTGCATGTCTCCTCCCATTACTCCATAAGCAATCAAGGGTTTCCCATCCTCAGTCACGAAGCAAGGTATGATGGTATGAAAGGGCCGTTTTCCCGGCGCGTATTCATTCGCATGGCCTGAGTCCATGACAAATGAACTTCCGCGATTCTGAAATCCAAACCCCAGCTCAGGCACACACACTCCAGACCCAAATCCATAAAAATTGCTCTGGATCAGAGAGACCATCATACCTTCCGAATCGGCGGTAGCTAGGTAAATCGTGTCACCATGCCGGAGCACTCCGGGGTCATAATTTTTGCCAGCTCGCTCCATAGAAATCTGTTTGCGCCTATCTTCGGCATAAGCCTTGGAAATCAGGAAATCCACTGGGGTTTTCGAAAAAGCGGGGTCGCCATAGTAGGCCGCACGGTCTTCGTAGGCCAGTTTTTTCGCTTCAAGGAATAGATGTATATGCTCCAAGCTTCCGAAGCCGTAACTGGCCAGATCATACGGTTCTAAAATATTCAAAATTTGCAGAGCCGCAATACCCTGCCCATTCGGCGGTAACTCCCAGACATCCCAACCGCGATAATTCGTCGAAACCGGATCAACCCACTCACTTGTGTGCCTAGCAAAATCCTCGACGGAGTGGAGACCTCCATGTGCTCTAAGGAAACGCGCCATAACCTGGGCAATTCTGCCCTCGTAAAAAACACTCCGCCCCTCTGTTGCCAGGGCCTCAAGCGTATTCGCGAGAGCCGGATTTTTCCAGATATCCCCCTTCGCTGGGGCCGTTCCCCCTGGGGCAAAGGTCTCCATAAATCCCGGCATATCATCACGCTTTCCGCGCCCGCGGACACTGCGATCCCAATAGAAAGCGATCAATTCACTCACCGGATGACCCTCACGAGCATAGCGAATGGTGGGTCCCAAAATTTCCTGCATCGAAAGTTTTCCGAATTTATCGTGAAGCTCAAACCATCCATCAATACAACCTGGAATCGACACCGAATGGACGCCATAAATGGGAATCTTTTCGGCATGCCCCAGTTCGGCTAATTTCGATTTGGTGAGCGCCCTGGGAGAGCGACCGCTCGCATTCAAACCGTGTAAACGCTCGGTAATGGGATCCCAGACAATAGCAAATAAATCACCGCCGATTCCGTTGCTCGTTGGCTCCATCAGCGCTAAGGCTGCGTTCGCCCCAATCGCGGCATCGACCGCGGAACCACCTTGCTTTAAAATATCAAGAGCCACTTGGGTCGCCAAAGGCTGGCTCGTGGCTGCCATTCCTTGAGTCGCAATCACTTCTGAACGCGTTGCGAATGATTTCCCAGTGATACGGTCTGCAGCGACTATCTCAAAAGGGCACGAGAGCCACCATAAAAAACATAATGCCAGTATTCTGATGAGCATGATAAAACATCTCCAATTAAAATGATTGTCTTCGCCGGATGCGCTCTACCCTGCAGGTTTGAAGCCACATGAACAAGAGGCCCATCCTGGGAATCCCTTGCTTAGTTCTACTGGGTCAAACGGTCTCTACGGCTTCTTTTAACCACTAATGGGCACGAATCCACACGAAGAAATAAACGATTCGTGTATATTCGTGTGCGTTCGTGATTCATTTTTAGCGCCCTTTGGCCCCAATCCAAGTTTTCTCATTTCGATGAAAGCCGTTTCAGATATCATTCCCCAGTTATGTGATCCAGATACCCTCGATTTCAATCATGCCCAGCAACTCCGAAAATCTAGAGAAAAAACCGGATATATTGCCTTCATCCTGATTTGCGTTCTGATGATATTCGAGGCGTTTTTCGCTTCTGGATAATAGATATGTCGCTTACCTACAAATATTCCTTGGGCTGTCCAGCCTGGAGCATTCCAGAGTGGCGCGGGACGTTTCTTCCCAAAGGGATACCGCAATCGGCCCTGCTCGCGGAGTATTCAAAAGTCTTCAATACGGTAGAGGGAAATTCATTTTTTTATGCCCTGCCGAGATTGGAAACTGTGCAGCGCTGGGCCCGCGAGAGTGCTCATGGGTTTGAGTTTTGCATGAAGGTGCCACGTGACATATCACATGCCTCTCGCTTGCGTATAGACACGCCCGTGTATGATCAACTCATCGAGCGACTTGAGATTTTACACCAAGCTACTCGGCTTGGCCCAACGTTCCTGCAAATGCATGCGAGCTTCGGACCCTCGAGACTTCGAGAACTCAAAGCCTTCATTGAGGCTTGGCCTCGACATATGCCATTGGCGATCGAAGTGCGTCATGAAAAATTCTTTACAGGGGGATCCGAAGAGCAATCCCTGGATGCGCTATTGGCAGAGCATTCAATAGACCGTGTCATTTTCGACAGCCGTGCCTTATTTCACGCCCCGCCCTCGGACCCGCTTGAGGAGAAATCACAAGGTCGCAAACCACGCTTACCCGTAAGATGGAAGAGTACTGAAAAACGACCCTTCATACGCTTTGTCGGGAGAAACCATATTGAGCAGGCAGAGCGCTGGCTATCTGAGGCAGCGACGGTCGTCGCACATTGGATCAAAGAAGGGAAACGCCCCTACGTATTCATGCACTGCCCCAACGACACTCTGGCACCCCAACTCTGCGCACGCTTCCACATGAACGTCCGCAAACACTTACCCGAGATTCCTAGCCTCCCCATGCCAACCCGCGAAACTCAACTCGGGCTTCCTCTGGATTTATAATAATTAAAACGCGAGAGCAATGAACCGATACTCCACTTTCAAATTCGTCTACCAAAGAGAAAACGTAATCAATCTCCAATTACTTTAATTTCGTGTATTTCGTGGACCATCCAATATCCACCAACAACAAGATCCGCTAAACACCCGAACCACAATCACGCTCTCGGCGGCGCAGCGGCGAGCACCTCAATTTCTACGGTAAAGATCTCACGGGCAAACCCGGACACGATCATCAGTGTCGATGCTGGTGCGGGCTCACTGAAAAGCTCGTCGCGCACTTTCATGTAGGCGGGGAGATGTTCACGCCCGGTTACGTAAGCATTGATACGCACAATATCACCCAAACCCATGTCGGCTCCCGCTAAAATGCCTTCGACATTCGCAAAGCATAGGCGGGTCTGTCCTTCGGTGTCTTCGGGAATGGCCGCTGTTTCAGTAATCCCGAGTTGACCGGAACAGAAAAGGAGCCGCATACCCGGCGGAACTTCGACTCCATGACTGTATTTGGCAAAAGGACGGATGATGGTATCTGGGGTATGATAATTGAGCATAGTTTCCGAAGGTCAGCAGCCCCGGTACCACCTCATAAGGCGTCGGATTTCACACTCGAATCAGTACCGATCCTGATCTCAGTCCTCAGAATCCCTCCGCTCGGAGCGAAATAGGCGGACGCCGCGACATCGTAATGTCATCCATATTGATGAGTGTAGCTCATCAATTCATGATGAAAGACCATTTTTATTCCTAGAATTAATTTCGTATAGTTATGTTTAAAAGAGCGAAGGCACTCCCCCATTCCTGCCAGTCCGAGGGAGTCGCACCAAATCCTGTAAGAACATTTTTAATTGAACCGATGGAGCCATGAGTGAGAGTCAGACCTTAATTTCAGAAGTAGAACACCCGATTGCGCCCGTGAGCGGGTTTACCTACTCCCTAAAGCGCATACGCTTCGATGAGCATTATCAGCCGTCGGACAGCACCCGAATCACAACCAACTTCGCCAATCTAGCACGAGGCGAAAGACGTCAGGAAAATTTGCGCAATGCCCTCGGCATGGTCGATAGCCGCTTCAATGCTCTTGCATACTGGGACAATCCCCGAGGTGACCGCTACACCGTCGAACTGGAAATAATTTCCGTCGACATTGATGTTGAAGGCAAGGGGCAGACCTTCCCATCGATCGAAATCCTGAAGACTCGAATCCTCGACCGCAAAACGGGCAAACATATCGAGGGCATTGTCGGGAATAATTTTTCCTCATACGTTCGCGACTATGATTTCAGCGTTTTGTTACAAGAGCACAATAAGGATCGATCAGGATTTAGCATACCTGAAAACTTCGGAAACCTACACGGCAAGCTGTTTTTAGATTTTCTCAATTCCCAGACTTTCCAGGAAAATTTTCATAAGCCACCAGTTATCTGCTTAAGTGTTTCGGATAACAAAACGTATCACCGAACTCAAAACCAACATCCAGTCTTGGGAAATGAATACCTTCCAAATGACACCTCTTTGACTGAGCAGTATTTCAGAAAAATGGGCTTTGATGTGCGCTATTTTATGCCGGCCAATAGCGTGGCGCCCTTGGCATTCTACTATTTTGGCGACCTGCTTAGCGACTACACCAATTTGGAGCTTATAGGGACCATCAGCACCATGGAGACCTTTCAAAAGATCTACCGACCTGAGATTTACAACGCCAATTCTGTAGCAGGCGTTCACTACAAACCCAATCTAAAGCACCCTGACCACTCGCTGACTCAAATCGTTTACGACCGAAAGGAACGGAGCCAGTTGGCAATTAAACAAGGGGTATTTGCCGAAGAAAATTTTATCAAACCCTACCAATCCATTCTGAGACAGTGGTCTGAGAACCTCGCTGTGTAGTCACTTATAAAATACTCAACAATTATGAAAGAATTATTACCTACTTCCACCGCTGGTAGCTTGCCCAAACCCGCTTGGCTTGCCGAACCTGAGAAACTCTGGTCACCCTGGAAATTACAAGATGAGGAACTCGACGATGGCAAAAAAGACGCATTACGTGTGTCGTTGCAGGAGCAAAATCGAGCGGGCATCGATATTGTAAGTGATGGGGAACAAACCCGCCAACACTTCGTGACGACATTCATCGAGCACCTAAACGGTGTGGATTTTGAAAAGCGCAAAACCGTCAAAATCCGCGATCGTTATGATGCGAGTGTGCCGACAGTTGTCGGCCCGGTGAGTCGGCCGAATTCAGTCTTTGTCGATGATGCAAAGTTTTTGCGCCAGCAAACCGATCAACCCATTAAATGGGCGCTGCCAGGACCGATGACGATGGTGGACACCCTCTATGACGCGCACTACCAAAGTCGCGAGAA
>JBCCBL010000088.1:0-10021 GCA_039034055.1 Verrucomicrobiota bacterium
CGTCATTGGGTCTCTCCCTATCGGAGATTTTTTGCGTCTGGTGATGAAACCCTTAATTCAACTAAATGGACGGGGCTTCGCAGCGATCGCCATGAATGAATGGCTATTTTCTAAGGATGATAAGTCCCATACCCGGCGTGCAAAATTGAATTTCCCTGAAGAATGGTGGATGACCCCGTGTTTTCCCTGCTGAAAGCGCTCCTGACGCATCAACTGTCCCTTCCGGGTTTCCGGCAACAGAGTATTCTCGAAGATGACCACCTTTTTAAATGCCTCTTCTAAAATCTGGAGCAGGGACTCATAATAAAACTCGTCGACATGGAAAGGATTCGGGCTGCCCCTTTCTCCCGGTGAAAACATTTCTTTATTGGGAGTTCCAATCAGAGCAAACCCACCGGTTCGCAGCACTCTAGCTTTTTCGAAAACTGCTTTTTGAGGATCAGCCAAGTGCTCCAAGTTCTCGGAGGAGATCACCCAATCAAAGGAATCGTCGGGAAATTCTAGAGAGTGCGCATCCATTTGGAAGAAGCGTCCATACGGATGATACGTTTGCTTCGAAAAAGTGACTGCATTCTCGGAATAGTCGACACCCGTGTATGCATCAATCTCGCCGGCGGACAAGATCTCGCTGCCATATCCATTTCCTGATCCAACATCGAGTACCCTTCCACCATCAATCACACTCTTGAAAAAGTCGTAGACTCTACAATGGTTCTCAAATATCTCGTCTCGGCGGTTCGGGTCTACTCGCTCTAAGATATCCATGGGCTCGGTTACAAATGGGGCCTGTTTATTTTCGATTACGGTTCTCGTAGACGGCTATCATGCTCGAGAGGCCAGACTCCTCAATCGACATCTCTTTCCTTCCAGCCCGAGTATACATGCCGCTGATTGCAATTATGTATGAGTTCTCCTGTTTCTTGAGTTCAATCCAGTTATTCTTAATATTGATGTGAGATATAAAGTATCCTTCAAGCTCGGGAAGTTTCTCATTCAAATCTAACCAATAACTCTTTTTGGTCTTCGTATTCTCAAGTGAGCACATCGTTTTATCGCCAATCGCTACAATCGATTTTAAACGAATCGGAGGCTGTATTGCCCCAACGCAGCAGACTGCCAAAAATATAGTGATTAGAAACGATTTTCTCATCTGGTGGAAATATAGCAGCTTTCCAAAAAAAAGAAACCCTCAACCATTCGGCTGAGGGTTTCAAATTTAAAGAAAACTGCGATCCGATCGATTAAAATGCACGGATGTCGTAAGCTTCGACAAGGGCAATGCCCGCTGTTCCATCACCGCTAGACACGTTAATCGTATACGTACCAGCAGGGAGCGTCGCAATAATTGCTTCGTCGTTGGTAGCCGTTCCGAGAGGAGCGATTGCTGATGGGAAACCTTCTGGAGAGGTATCAACTTCTCCAGTATAAGCTACGAAGGCTGAAGTTTCGGTATCGAATACGAATAGGGAAACTTCCGGATCAGCAAGGGCGTCGCTGACTTGGTCAGCGATAGAAGCACCCTTTGCCGTAATTGCTAGGGTAGCTTGCTCTTCAAGAATAAGACCAACAATGGTTTCACCTTCACCTGCTTCAACCTGGAAACGACCAGAAAGAGCAACTAATGATGGGGCTGAAGAATCTTCTGCCCCTTCAACCACGAGGTAGCCTTGCTCGGCAAGGAATGTCCAGTCAGCCCAGTTCTTATTGGCGGCAAATGCACCAACATACTGCCTGTCAGCAAGTGGTGGGATTACTGATGAAGGAATCGTGACTACATTGTCTGTGTCGTAGAGTTCACCGGTTGATGGGATCGTGACTACAGCCTTACCCCCTGCGGCAACTGCTGTGGTGATTCCGGTGTCCTCGAACTGGTTGAGCGCCGAAGAGTCGGTGATTGTGGCAAGTGCCGCATTTGCATTAGAGAAATCGTTGATGTCTACAGTAGTCGACAAATCGAAAGAAGTTGCGCCATCAGCTGAGCTGAAGAAGAGATTTCCACGGAAAATGGTATCCCCTGAAGTGACGGCATTTTCAACCACTGGGACACTTACAACAGCACCCTCTGCATCAGTTTCAGCGTTATCTAAACGAATGAGTTTGCTATCATTCGTCACAATGGCCGAGTTCCAGAGTTGCCCGATACCACCGTTACGAATACGGATGACGGTATCATTCGTTCCGTCAGCCTCTGCAGCTTGGACAAAAGTAGCGTTGGCTACCACGAATCCTGAAGCAGGACTGTTGTCAACTGGAAGGTCAGCACCATCCCACTCACCACCGTGGTCTCCATCACGAGAGGCCCCAGTTTCGTCTTCGAAATCGACTTGAAGCACGAAGACGTTTTGGATCGTTCCGCGGTAACCTTGGTCGAGGTCGATGCTGTCATCCTCAGCGTACGCGATAGCGATCCAATCAAGATTTACGGTACCTCCGAAAATCTCGACACCGTCATCGTCTGACACGAAAATTTCGATGAAGCTGATGTTTGTCCCAGAACCAACACCACCGAGGGTGAGTCCCTGGATCTCACTACCACTTTCGCCGGGAAGTGCGAAGCCTGTGTGACGAATAGAGACATAGCGAAGCGTGCCCGAGCTATCTGCGTCGTCGCTACCACCGTAAGTCAGGTAGGAACTCTCAGTCGCACCGTCTACGCCACGCTGTCCATTCGCATCAATACCTTCGATGAGATTTTGAAGCACAACTCCATCAGCGCTCGCAATACCGTTTACATCGGAATTGATTGATGCATTACCAAGAACGATAACACCTGCCCAGAGGCCGACATCATTATGGTCAAGGGTTTCCGTCTGAGCCAAAGTGGAGGTAAAAACAATCGGAGCATCGGCAGTTCCAATCGCGTTGATTGTCGCTCCCGCCGTTACGATAAGAGCCGGGGCTTCAGCTGCAACACCTTCGACATCAGCGTAGATTGTAACGCCTTCTTCGATGGTGAGCGTAGCACCTGGAGCAACGTAGTGGATGGCAACCAACTTGTGCTCTGAGAATGCTTCGAGAGTGAGGTCCTCATCGATAATTTGAGGGAGCGCATCCTGCGCGTTTACGACTGCTGCAAAAGCAAAGCTAGCTGCAGCTGTGATTAGTGACTTTTTCATTTTTCAGGTATTAGTATTTTGGATTTACCAGAGAGTTACTGGAAAGTGTAGGAGACAGATATTCCGAATATCGCACCGGTCTCGTTAAAGGAGTAGATTAAGTCTTCACCATCTGCCAAATTCTCGTAGTAGCGCTCACGATCATCTTCTAACAGATTTTCAGCAGAAAATTTCAGACTCCAATTTTCACCAATTTGCTGGGTAACGATGAGGTTGAGAGACTCATTACTGGTCTCGAAAACATTACCTAGACCGTTTATCTTTGTCGGATTTACGAGGTATAGCCGTTCATCGGTGTAGTTATACGACAGGGCAATTGCAGTCCCCCAATCTGGATTGTCGTATGAAATATCGAAATTAAAGAGAAATGGACTCTGGCCGCTCAACTGACGCTCGTCCTCGATAAAATCATCATCTGCGATGGCAACTTCCTCATCAGGCACGGTGACTTCAGACTCAATGAATGAAAGGTTCCCCGAAACCGAGAAATTCTTCAAGGATTCCGCTAGATTGGATAGATCATACCTCCATTCAAACTCGAGTCCATAGACCGTGCCTTCCTCGACATTTTGAGGAACCTGATTGCCCGCGAAAAGATCGTCCAAGCCATCATCATTCAGATCGATACCGGGTGTAATGACGACCTCGATGGGGCCTTCCATGGACTTGTAGAACGCCGAAACTGCGAGGACTTGTCCGTTTTCAAGAAACCACTCCCATCGGAGATCAAGGTTGTCAATAAGCGTTCTCTCGAGGAAAGAATTCCCCTGTTCTACGGTCCCCGTAAAACGATTCGTAATTTCGACTGGAGAAAGCTCCTTGAAAGTCGGCAGCGCGACCGTCCTGCCATAAGCAAATCGGAGATTCATGTTCTCACGAAGATCATACACCGCACTGAAAGCTGGTAGGACGTCGTTGGAACTGAATCCACCAAACTTATTCGCCACGCCCTCGCGAATAAATATCTGTTCGACCTCCATCTGATTTTTTTCAAAACGCGCCCCTGCAATGAATCTCCAGTCGTCGAGAGGCCGCCAGTCGCCCATGAAATACATAGCGTTTGTTTCACCCGTTCCATCGTATCGGTTGGAGTTATTCACGAGGTCAAGAGGCTGCTCGATCACCGTCCTTCCTTCTGCTGCTGGCCGCAAATCAATCGAGCCCGTATCAGGGTCGACAATCGCTTGGTCCAGATCATAGCCAATCGTTCCATCTGTATATATATTCTGGATCACGTTATACTGCAGCTCGGCATTTTCCTCCGCAGTGAGGTTGGGGTCAGTGGGCGATCCTTCCCAATACCGTGCGGAGTCTGGGATTAGAAATACGTCTTCACTGTATTCACGATCAGACTCTGCTCCAAGGGCTCCAAGCTTGAGATCGAATGAGTCACTCAATGGGATCTCTACATCAAAAGAAAATTCATCACGAGTCTCCTCCATCTCACGGAATTTACGATCCGCATCAGGTAGGTTGTTCGAAGCTTCCCAGATTTCTTCCTCTTCGTAATCCCAACCCCAATCAAGAGTTCTGAAGTCGGGCTGATCCTGACTGCTTGTGCTTGAGGAATACTGCCACTTGAATCGCAAGTCACCCAGATCGCTAAAGAAATGTTCTCCGTTCAGCTGAGCTGATGTTATTGCGCGCTCAGTGTATAGAACTGACATCGATTCGACAAATCGATCTGTCCCATCCCCAGAGTCGGCAAAGATTAATCCAATACCCCTGTTAACAGTATCGTCAGCAGATTGGTTATGAAATAAAGTGAATGCGACCTCGTGGTCATTAGAAAATCGATATGCCAATTTCCCAAATGCACCCCAGTCGACACTGTTGGTTGACTCAGTCACTCCAAACGGAATTTCATTACCATATGGGTCGGCTGGCTGATCTGCATCCAAGTCAATATTGCCATCCTCATCTAATGTATATTGCTCCGTGTAATAGGACAAATTACCGATAAGGAACTCCGTATCTGCTGAATATGCAGCCCGGAGATCGAGAATTCCCCTACCGCTATCGTTCAGTGCGGTATATCTGGCCTCAGTTCCACCATCAAAATAAGAGTATGATTCCCCCTGAGTAAAACTGGCCGTGTATCCAAGTTTGCGATCATTACCAAAATCGATGGTATCCCCAAAGGATACGCTAACATCATAATTTAGAGGCGCTTCTTTAGTTAGCGGATAAAAACGCTTGGGGAATTCGTTGGAGATCCGATCAGACGTTTCAGCAGGTTCGATATTACCGCCTCGCGCTTCGCGGAAGGTTGAGTCTCGTGACGGAACCTCTCCCGGCTCCACATCAGGAGCACTTCTATCATCGGCCCCATCAGCGAGCCATCCAACGCCCTGTTGCGTGACAAGAATATCCTCACCATAAGTCTGCGTATCATATTTGATACTACCACCCAGTTTCACAAAAAACTCCTCAGGAAATGACTTTGTTTTAATATTCACAGAACCTCCAGAAAATGATCCGGGTTGATCAGGTGTGAAGGATTTCGAAGTGACGATAGACTCTAATAAATCACTGGGGAACTGATCCATTTGAACCGCCCGTCGATCCGGGTCCGCACTCGGGACCGTCGATCCGTTGAGAAGTGTGTTTGAGTAACGATCTCCCAATCCGCGGATTACCACATACTTGCCATCGACCACCGACGCGCCCGTAACCTTGGACATGGCTTCAGCTGCATCCCCGAGTCCCAGTTTTGAAAACATATCCGAGCCAATCGCATCGCTCAGACTCGCCGAAGCTTGGCGATCCAGCAAAAGCGCCATATTCTGGGTTTTCACATCCTCGAATTCTACGACAAAGATTTCTAATTCGAGCACCCCTTCGTCTTCAAGTTCCTGAGCCCGCGTCGCTGCCCTGGAGAGGCCAAGTTCTAAAGACGCCGGCTCCTGCCCCGTGATCACTACGTTGTCTACCTGAACCGTTTGATAGCCATTTCGGGCGAACGATATATTCACGTTTCCTGCCGGAATGCCCTGGATGTTGAATCGACCATCCAAATCGGTGCTGGCTGAGAGTTCTGCACCGAGGATCTGGACTGATGCACCAATCAAGGGAATGCCTGTTTCGATGTCCACCACGAGACCCTGAAATGAGCCAGTCACACCTTCGGGTTGCGCTCGGAGACTAGAGCCAATTAGCAAAACACAAAAAGAGGCCCAGAGCCTTGAATGTTTGGATTTCATAAAGGTAGATCAGCAGATAAAAGCTGCCGAACATCACGGATCTCCTTCGCTTAGCAACCCTTTAGTCTACCCTTCACAGAGCTTTCACAATGTTACATTTCCGCGTAATTTCGCAGCAAACATGTAACATAAATGTGCTCGTTTTTCTCGGCTTATCCGCCTTCCGCGCGATCCCGCAAATACTGCTCTAGGTCAAAGCCGGGAGGCAACTGAGGAATGTTCTGAGGCGGTTCAGTAGTCGGAACACCGGGAGGAGCCCCGGTGGGTGATTGCCCATCATTGCTTTGACCGCCATTGTTTGTTGAAGGAGCCCCCGTATTAGAATCTCCATTCTGACCTGCCGAAGGGGATGAGCCGGTATTCGGGCCGGTCGAGCCATCAACTCCACTTCCGGTGCCTGGAGAATTTCCCGTGGTCGGACTGGAAATACTAGGAGCCCTCAAGGTTGGCAGGCCACTGACAAATGAAGGTGGTGGCTGAGACGAATTCGAAACCCGCGGGCGCGGGCGAGACTCCTGCGGCTGCCTCGGACGGATTGCCGGAGTCGAGTTCAACCGCTGGCGTGCTTGAGACAAGTTTCGGTTGTTAGCTATGGTAGTTCTACGAGAATTCCCCTGGGCCATAGCACGGTTCGGAGATGGCTTATTACTCGTGGGACCCGAGACAAACGAAACGGCTCCTTTGTTGAGGGGTTTGGCCGAAGCAAAGTCTGCCTTGGCCAAGGTCAGCTCTTCTCGTTTACCACCCTCTTCCGCGACAAAAGAGCGCTCGACTGGATCGTATTCACCGAATATCGGAAATCCTGGAAAAGTCTCCTCTCCAGCAGTCACCCACATCGATCTATTTTCCTCTTTCAGCCAAACAGACAACATCTGCTTGCCTGACTGGGTAAAGACTCCTCGAATTTCAAATCGCTCCGCCAACGTTTTCCTGGGGTCCTTGCGATTATCTGGACGATTCTCACCGGCCCCTTGTCTACCATGAGGCACAAAAGGAGATCTTTCCAAAAGGCTATCCATCTGAGCCGCGCTCAAGCACGAGCACAGCATACAAAGCGGTAACAGTAGCCTCTGGCAGCACCTATACATCTCTTATAAAACGGCAGCCTGAATCACAATCCTTCAATTTATTTGGCAAATCCAGCGCCGAAGATACGAAAAAACCCGTGATCAAGCGGATCACGGGCCAACGCAGCAAAAACTAGCTGATCGCGTACGGCTCCAGCTCCTTGTCGACTTTCACCTGTGCAAGGCGGACAAACTTGGGAACACCATGCTCGAAAGGCACCTGAACCTCGCCCTGAATCAAAGGATTTGCATACTTGTAGAATGGAAAATTCATGCTCACGCCATCTTCATTGATCCACTCGCGGGGGAGCATTTTTACGCCATTAGCCACCTCACTGAGATCGATCAGTCCGGTCTCGCAGGTGTAAGGTTCGGACTCGCCACGGACCAGGGTCACCATCTTGTCGGTCTTACCCTTCACCGCAGCTTGCACTGCGGCACTACCAGCCAAAAACGCCTCGTCATTATCAGCCTGCGACGAGCAATGCGCCGCTGCACGCTGCGGAATGCCGAGCTTTGCCGAGCGCGCCTTGATGCCTAGACGCTCCTCGACGAGGCCCATCAAATAGTCGCCCGCGCCACCGAGCTGAGCGTGTCCGAAGGCATCCTTCGCACCAGAAGATGTTGAGACAAAGTTTCCATCTTCATCGACAAGGCCTTCACCGACAACGACTAGGCAATACTTCTCGCGCTTGAGCACCTGCTGGACATCTGCGATAAATTTTTCCGGAGTAAACGCAACTTCGGGAAGGCAAATAATATGCGGGGGATCATTGGGTTGATCGCGGCGCTTCGCCAGAGCCGCTCCTGCAGCAATCCAACCAGCACTGCGGCCCATCACCTCGAGAATTGAAACCAAATCATGCTGTCCCATGCCCACGTGATCGCAGGCCATTTCCCGGACCGTGGTGCTAATGTATTTGATCACCGAACCATAGCCGGGCGTGTGATCAGTGCCTACCAAATCATTGTCAATGGTCTTGGGAATACCGATCACGCGCAACGCATAGCCAAGTTCTTGAGCAAGCTTGGAAATTTTATCTGCCGTATCCTGAGAATCATTGCCGCCGATGTAGAAAAAATAGCGAATGTTATGAGCTTTAAACACTTCGATCACACGCTCGAAATCTTGCTGCTTCTTGAGCTTGTAGCGACAAGTGCCCAAAGCTGAAGAAGGCGTGTAGCGCAAGCCGCGCACGGTCTGCTGAGATTGCTCCGCCAGATCGATAAAATCTTCGTTGAGAATTCCAAGCACACCATTGTTTGCGCCATAAATCTCCTCGATGAACTCGTAGTTCAGAGCTTCGGTGATAACACCCGCTAGGCTAGCGTTAATGACTGCTGTCGGTCCACCCGACTGTGCTACAAGACAATTTCCTTCAAGTTCTTCGGACATGATTTGAGTAAAGATTAAGCGAGTGGATGTATTTTCGGAGCGAGCTGAAGGCAACCCAAAATCCGCACGATAGCAAGGCATCGAACGCAGGATTCCAGGAAATCGGTGCCAGACTACAAAATAGACCCCGGTTCGAGATCTTTCGCCGCCGGATATTTGTCGACCCATACAGCCACCGCATCCGAAAATGCAGCCACCTGAGCCTCGGCCATCCCAATCTCATGCTTCGCAGTTTCAAGCAGAGTGGACATCTCCTGCAAATTTAAGGGCCATGCGGATTCAGCAGACAAATCTGCCAACATACGATTCTCGACAGTCTCCCCAGATCGCATCGCGGCAATCGCCGCAAGGGCATGTTTCTTGACCAATCCATGCGCTTGCTCGCGACCCATGCCTCGGCCAACAGCAGCCATCAGGAGCGAAGTGGAGGCTAGGAACGGCAAATAGCGCGTCACCTCCGTGTCGATAACTGCAGCATTCACTTCAAGCTGATTCAGCACCGTAAGGAAAGTTTCAAACAGGCCATCCATGGCAAAAAATGCATCCGGAAGGCATACCCGCCGCACCACCGAGCAAGACACATCGCCCTCATTCCACTGATCTCCAGCAAGGCCCGCCGCCATCGTCTGATAACCCTTCAAAATCGTGTGAAACCCATTCACGCGCTCACAGCTCCGGCTATTCATCTTATGCGGCATCGCCGAAGAGCCGGTTTGCCCCGGCGCAAAGCCCTCACTCGCCAACTCATGCCCGGCCATCAAACGCAAGGTTTTAGCGAAATTACTCGGTCCAGCCGCAAGCTCTACAAGCGTATCGACGACCGCAGTATCGAGGCTACGCGGATAGACCTGACCCACATTGTTTAACGAATCAGCAAAGCCCAAATGCTCCGAAATGGCCTCCTCCAACTCTCGCACCTTAGAGGCATCTCCGCCCAAAAGTTGGAGCGCGTCTTTCTGCGTCCCCACTGCGCCCTTGAGGCCGCGCAGAGGATACATCTCGATCAAAGATTCCAGCCTCTTGAGGCCCAGGGCCAGCTCCTCCCCAAACATCGCCCAGCGCTTACCGACCGAAGTGACCTGCGCCGCCACATTGTGCGTCCGCGCTCCCAATGGCGTGGCCGTGTGCTCCACCGCACGCTTCTCAATCTTCGCCAAAGTCGCCACTGCTTTCCCAAGAACCAAATCCAAAGAACGCTTTATCTGCAACTGCTCGACATTCTCCGTAAGGTCGCGACTC
>JBCCBL010000089.1:0-10015 GCA_039034055.1 Verrucomicrobiota bacterium
CCGCCGCCTGGAACCTCAAAAAATGGATCAACGAGACCTTTTTTGCCGTATTATGGCACTTGTGCTCAAAACAGTATGCACGCCAGGTTTATGGAGACGTGTTTAATCGGAACCCTAGAATTGCTTTTTAAGGAGCGACTATCTAGGATTCGAGAACTTGAATGCGCTTCATGTCATCAAGCAAGCCGTGCAGGCGCTTCATCATATCCGGTTTTAAGGTGTCGGAGTTTTCTTCCCAGTCGCTTGGAGCGGCATAGACGAACCGAGGCACGATCACAGATCGGAAGTCGAGCATGAGGTGGTTGGCGAGGCCCATGATGGACATATAGCTGTTGTGACCTCCTGCAGAACAGAGGAAGCTAATCACTTTGCGCGTGAATTTTCGCCCAATCAGTTCGATCACATTTTTGGCGACTGCGTTGGTATCGTAGCAGTAGATTGGGGTCGAAAAAACGATGTGCGATGCCCGTTCTACAGATGCAGCCAATTGTGCTGCGTTGGCGTCCTCCCAACCTTCGTTGCTGCCCGCGAAAGGGAGCGGGAGTGAACGCAAATCAATGAGTTCGTGTGGTATGTCTTGAGACTCCAGATGCTCTGCGAAAAGCTTGGCAAGTCGCTGAGATTTTGAATCAGGGTTCAAACTGGTGGCAATGATGGTTACGTGTTTCATGGAAATTTTATCATAAATTATTTACATTTAAAGGATCTACCGTTTTAGTAAAACGTCACTGAGTTCGTCGGTAAATCCGAATATGCCGTTCGGCTGAAGTCTCTCTAAATCGTCTCAGAATCCACGTCGCATGCCTTATCAACCCGATCCCGAACTCGCTGCTTTTATTCAGTCGCTTCCGAAGACAGAGACCCATTTGCATGTGGAAGGTTCTATGCCATGGGAGCTTCTTCAAGAAATCGATCCCGAACTGTATCAGGGCCCACCTCATTCTTGGGCAGATGGCTTTAAGTTTAAGACATTTGCAGAGTTTGAGGACTACATAATCGAGCATACTGGGAAATGGTTCACAACTGCGGAGAGTTACTATCGGGCGGCTCAGGGAATTTTCGCGCGGTGTGCGCAATCTAACGTGAAATTTGTCGAGACCTCGTTCCACTCAGGCATGGTGGCATGGGCGAATATTCCCGGTCGCGAAATTGTCGATGCGATCCTCGATGCGATCCCGGATGGTATGGAGGCTCATGTTTACATGGGCATGCTTCGTTTGGACCAGACGCCTGAAGTGGTTGAAGTGCTTGAGGATGCTCTCAGTTGGGAACGTCTCAAAGGAGTTGATTTGCATGGTCCCGAGGCTCCTCCAATTCAAGATTGGACGCCCCTATATTATGATCGCGCTCGTGCAGCAGGGTTAAGTCTGAAAGCTCACGCCGGAGAGTTTGGTCCTTCTGAGTGGGTTTCCGATGCTCTGAATCGGCTCAAGGTAAAGCGCATTCAGCACGGGGTGCGGGCCATCGATGATCCAGAGCTTGTCCAGCGTCTTGTCGATGAGGACATCACCTTGGACGTTTGCCCGATCAGTAACATCAAGTTGGATGTCTATGATTCGATGGCGGATCACCCGATCAGAAAATTGTCGCAGGCTGGAGTTCGCTGCACCATTAACACCGATGACCCGTTCGTATTTGGCAATACACTGAATGAAGACTATGCCGCGCTAGCGATGGATTTGGGCTGCACAAACAAGGAGCTGGTCCAATATGCGCGAAACGGTTGGATTGTGGCGGACTGTAGTCCTTCGATGAAGGCTGAAAATTTGGCCGAGTTAGATCGTATCGAGGCAAGTCTTTAGGGGGCGATAAGTGCCTCTTTTTTCGCTTGTAAATGTTTGTGTAGCTGGACCTTGAGTTCTTCGACCTGAAGGGGCTTGGTGAGGAATGCATCAACTCCGGCTAGCATCGCTTTTTGGCGATCTTCGGTGAAGGCATTTGCCGTGAGAAATACGATCGGAATCTCAGCGGTATTGGGGGATTCTTTGATGAGTCGAGTAGCCTGCAGCCCATCCATCTCCGGCATCTGCATATCCATCAGGATGAGATCAGGTTTCAAGGCATGGGCGGCATCGACACCTTCTCGGCCATTGTTAGCGATGTGAATGTTGAGACCCAGTCTTTCGAATATCACTGCGATTAGCTTTTGATTCAAGATCCCATCTTCGACGAGGAGAACGACGCTATCTGGGTCCAGGTTCAGGTCCAATTCGCTCCTCATGGCTTCCTGGACTTCGGTGATTTCGCTTTGGCTCAAAGGGTTTAGCGGCAGAATCACTGTGAAGGTAGATCCGAGGCCCTCGGAGCTTTGTACCGTGATGTCGCCTCCCATAAGCTTGGCGAGTTCTTTGGAGATAGCTAACCCGAGGCCGGTTCCTCCAAAGCGTCGCGTCGTGTCACTCTCGGCTTGTTCGAATGCATTGAAGATTGACCAGAGCTTGTCATATGGAATCCCGATGCCGTCATCTTCGACGGCGATGTAGATTTGATTTTCGCGGGTCCTTGCGCGGATTCGGATCTCTTTTCCCTTTTCCGTAAATTTGAGGGCATTGCCCACAAGATTCGTCATTATCTGATTCAAGCGCGTTGAGTCGGTCTTCAAATAGCGTGGAAAATCCTCTTCGATGATGAGCTTGATTTCACGGCCCTTCTGTTTGGCGATTGCCGCATAGATGCGGTAGAGGTTTTCCACCTGCTTGGTTAAATCGATGGCGCGGATTTCGATATCTAGTTTCTGCGATTCGATTTTCGACCAATCAAGTACGCTTTCGACCAACTTGGAGAGCTGTTCTCCGGCACCTTGGATGTTTTCGAGGTACTCTTGGATATTCTCATCGGAGGCGCTCCCATCGTTGGCGGTCGCTAATTTTGAAAAACCCAGGACGGCGTTGAGCGGGGTGCGAATCTCATGGCTCATGGAAGCCAGGAAGCGGGACTTCACTTGAGCATTATTTTGTGCGAGTTCCCGTTGTTCTTCGGCATCTTTTCGGGCGTTAATCGCGAGATAGAGCGCCAGCGATAGGACGAGAATTGCCGCAGCTAGAAAGGCTGTGGTATTGCCGACGGCCTGTCGTGATTTGGCAAGTTGCTCGAGGGCCTGTTCGCGTTTTTTTTCTATGTAGCGATGATAGTCTTGATTGGTCAACAGGGCGAATCGGGCGGTTTCATCGAGGATCCCAGCTAGCCTTGAAAGGGTCTCTTCGATAGATTCTTGATCCCCGTTCTCTGCATGATAAATAGCTGTGTCTAGATCATCGAGTTTACTCGAAATGCTCCATAAGATTTGAGGAGACTCGAGGGCGAGTATCAGTTCGAGATGGGAATTTCCTTGTTTGAGAAGATCAACGCGGCTGAGTACTATTTCATACCTCAAGCCTAGCTCAGAGTGAAAGGGGGGCTCGGATAGTTCGGAAAGGGCTGTGAATTGGAGTTTCGCGACTTCGCTGTGAAGTTGGTGAACGTTCCATGCCACGTTTTCGCGGGCTTCCCGCGTGTCTTCAATCTGGGCACTTAAATTTTGCAGAATCGGATGAATGTATCCGAGGTAGGCGATTGCAGTGACCCCGACCAAGGAGGTGAGGCAACAGGCAAAGATCCATTTTGCACGGAGCCCTCTCTTTTTTTTCTTAGCCGAATCTATCACAAGACTATTCGATCGTGAGTTGTTTCACCTGCCAGATTGATCGGGAATAATAGATTTCCTTTCTCAGCTGCGGGTCGCTTATCAACGGATAGGTTACAAAAACCGGCCCCATGTCTCTGACGGTCATCGGTTGATTTCCGAGATCAATTGCTAGGATTACCGGGATCTCATAGCTGTCTGAGACTGGAAGGGCGGTTGAATAGTCATCCAGTGCGCCCGCTACGATGGTGTCCCCGCTGGCTTGCAGAAATTCCAATACTTCTCTGAGGAGTGGGCCGGATTGGACCCGGAGATAATCGAACCAAGGTTTCTGGATCTTGGTGGAATATTGCGGGAAAGACTTGAGTTGCTCATAGTTTAGATACGCTGTTCTTCCATCGGACGTGACGCCGATTTTTCCTGTTACCTGTAAAATCGGTCGAGAATTTGGTCGTGGAATGTGTCCGGTGTCGGGGTCTAACGAGGGCTGGCTCCAGAGCGGTACGACTAAACAGGATACGGTAAAGAGCGTTAGAAGAATGGTGAGACGTGAAGAAGATCTCATTGTTTTTGTACAAATAAGTGTTTCCTTAAAAGTCGGATTCCGGGGGCGTGCGCTGAAACTTTTCGTAGGGATTTCGTTTCAAAGTATGTTTGGTTTCAGGCTCCAACAGACGTGTCCCTCGGAGTCCCAATTGAGGACCCACTTCGATTCAAATAGGCGGGCCATTGCGGTAGCCTCTACCCAGCATTGAGCGGTTGAGTGCCAGACTTTGTCAGAATCATTCAAGAGTGCGTGACGCAGTTGTGGAGATTGGATTCCCAAAAGGCGTTTAGGCACCTCAACCTTGCTGGAGTAGATAGAAATCCCGTAGGGGTAGTGACCTGCTGTTACTTCGATATGAAAAGGCACGTCAAACGGAGTGAGGCGGTGCAGATCTCGGATGATCGAAATGATTGAATGCCTCAACATGCTCGCATCCCATTGAGGTGCCGGATCTACCGAATTTTCATTGAGGATTACGATGTTGCGATAGCCGATAATTTTCTGGTCCTTCACATAGTCGACGAGGCCCCGCACCAGCTCTGAGATGGGACAGGGGGCGATGATCGGGCACGAGAGGTGATTGAGGCATTCACGGAACGATGACAGTCGATCAATCAGATCTTTGGCTTTGCGGGCCTCATCTTGGAGACTGTTGATTATTTTGGGGCTTGGCGGGGTCTGGTTGTTTGGAGCGCGGTTTTGCTCCAGATCAAGAAACATCCGCATCGACGCAACGGGGCCACTCAGATCGTGTGCGATATGCCCGATGAGGGTGCCCCAGTCTTCGACCTGATTGAGAATGGAAGACAAACGATGGTAGGTATCCTCATTGGGATCTTTATCGGGATTGCCGGGTAATTCGCTCATATGTGCTCTTCTAGAATCCCCAGTCAAATGGCATTCGCGTTTGACCAGCGGAGACTCAGAGATAATTCGTCAACTAGCTCTGATAAATGAGCGAACACCTTACCGGACCTACATTTCAAGCCTATGAAACGCACCTTCCTCCTCGTCATTTTTCTCCTAAACGTGATCCTCAACGCCGATGATGTGCCGCGGACGGCAATCGTCGCGGCCTTTCCTGGAGAAATGGAGAGCATCCGGCGTGTTCTTGATGGGGAGACGATCTCAAAGACAGTGACCATCAACGGGGTCGATTTCGAGCTTGGTGAGGCTTATGGGGTTCCGGTGGTCTTTTTTATGACCCGCGTCAGCATGACCAATGCGGCTATGCACACTCAGCTCTTGCTCTCGCACTTCAATATCGAACGTATTCTCTTTGCCGGAATCGCCGGCGGGATTGATCCGAAGTTGAAAAAAGGAGACGTGTCAGTCCCCTCGGACTGGATTCACCATATCAAGAGTTCATTTTACAATCCAAAATCCAATGGCGCCGAGTCCTACATCTTTCCCTCGTGGCGAGATGCACCGGAGTTTGCAAACTTTGGCATGATCCATCCTGAGCGGGTCGAGGTGTTGCGCGATGGTTTGGATGAGCCCGAGGATCGTATCAAATTTCCCGCAGATCTCGCTCTTTCGAAACTTGCCGAAAACGCAATTACTGGAAACGAAATAATAAACGCCACGGGTAAGGCGGCCGATATCAGCTTTGGCGGTGTTGGCGTATCGGGCCCGATCTTTATGGACAATCGGGAATACCGCGAGTTTCTCTTCGAAACTTGGGATGCGGAAGTCCTGGATATGGAATCCTCAGCAATCGCTCATGTTGCTTGGTCTAACGGGGTGCCCTGCTTAATTATTCGATCAATTAGCGATTTGGCTGGCGGGCAAGAAGGGCACAATGAGATCTACGAATTTGCGAATCTAGCCCAGGACAATGCCGCTCAGGTTCTCGATGCGGTCATGAGGGCCCTTTCGAAAGAGTGATAAGCGCGCTACGGCAAAGTCCGGTCGTGGACGCTATTTTCCTCGTCTTTCGCGTTCAATTTCCCGCATTCGGGCACGCTCTTTGTCAAATTTGTCGCGATTGCAATTACAGTGTAAGCAGAGCGGCGAATTATAAAAAAGCTCGAAACGCTCGTGAACCTTTAAAGGACGCTCTTTGCCGATTTCAACAAGTCTCAGAGCATCTGCGCAACTCGGTATGAAGGCCCCAATAGTGCTGTAGAACTTGTCTTCAAAAGTATCTGTCCGTTTCTTTGTGATCCAAAATCAGTAACCAAAAGCTATAGAAACTCCAATCCACGACGAAGTTTTTCCGTCGTGAAGGTTATTCGGAGGGGGAAATCCCAGCAAATTGCACAATCATTGGATGCGGCTTCAATGGTTGCATCCTGTAAATGCAAGACTCCGAGGCTTCTTGCGCAATCACTCTTCGTGATAGGTATAGCCCCGCATGCCGTCTTCAAAAGTCGCGATAATCGATTTGCGTTCCTGCGTTGAGATATGCTCTTGGCGGACCGCGCGCTCAGCCTTTTCGCGAAAAATGCGGATCATATTTTTGGGGTCATACTCGACGTAGGAAAGGACGTCGGAAACGGAATCACCTTCAATTTCCCGAGTCAGGGCAAACCCACCGTCTGGTTCAAAGCGCACACTGACGACATTGGTGTCTCCAAGCAGATTGTGGAGATCACCGAGTGTTTCCTGATAAGCTCCTACTAAAAATGCCCCAAGATAGTAAGAATCTCCGGGCTTCCAATCGTGAACTTGGAGCGTATTGGTGATTTCCTGGTTTTGTATGAATTGGTCGATACGACCATCGCAGTCACATGTAATATCTGAGATCACGGCGCGGCGGGATGGTTTTTCAGCATTTTTATGTATCGGGATTATTGGGAAAAACTGATCAATCGCCCAGGCATCTGGGATCGACTGGAACACCGAAAAATTTCCGTAGTAGATGTCGGCAATTTTCGATTCGATACCTACGAGGTCTTCAGGGACGTTTTCGACAGTCCTGCAAATACTCGCAATCTTGATAATTATATTCCAAAATAGTGCTTCAGAAGTCGATCGGTCGCGCAGAGTCAGATTCCCGTGCTTGAATAAGGTGCGCACTTGATCTCGATAATAAAATGCATCGTTGTAGGACTCCTGAAGGTTCGACGGAGTTAAGTTATCAACCACATGTTTGAGGTGATGAATATTAGTCTGAGCAGTATCGGGCTCTTTTGTCGAATCAAGCTCTATCGGTGTGTGTGCAAACTGAGAAACATCGAGTATGTTGAAAAGTAATACAGAGTAATATGCGACCGTTGCTCTGCCTGATTCGGTGATGAGGGTGGGGTGTCTCAAGGAAGCCTCATCCATGACAGTCTGGATAACTTCGACCACGTCGCGGCAATATTCACTCAAGGAGTAATTCGCGGAGCTGGTTGCCTTGCTCTGAGATCCATCATAGTCGACTGCGAGACCTCCCCCTAGATCAATAAACTTCATGGAAGCGCCTTCTCTGGCCAAGCCGACGTAGGTGCGGCACGCCTCAAGGACCGAGTCCCTAATGTCGCGTATGTCGGGAATCTGGCTGCCGAGATGGAAATGCAGAAGCTCTAAACAATCCAGCATCCCTAGTGTCGAAAGGTGTTCTACCGCGACCATGGTCTGAGGGGTATTTAGACCAAATACGGAGCGGTCTCCTCCCGTATCTGACCAATAGCCGCTCGCTTTCGAAGAGAGTTTCACCCGGATGCCGATGTGGGGGCGTACCCCGAGTTCTTCAGATACCGCGAGGATCGTGTCGATCTCGCGGGGAGTTTCTACGACTAAGATCGGATAGATCCCAAGCTTCTGTCCGGAAAGCGCGAGCCGCACGAATTCTGGGTCTTTGTAGCCGTTGCAAACGAGCAATGCATCGGGTTGCTCTAGGTAGGTGAGTGCCGCTAGAAGTTCCGCCTTCGATCCAGCCTCAAGGCCATGTCCGTGCTCAAGGCCATATTTTGTGATTTCTTCTATGACTTGTTGCTGCTGGTTTACTTTGATCGGGTAAACGCCTCGATAATCACCCTGGTAATTATATTCCTCGAATGCGTCACTAAATGCCTGATACAATGAGCGCAGACGCGAATCCAAAATATCTGGGAAGCGCAAAAGTACCGGCGCATCAATGCCTCGATCTTTGAGGCCAGATACGACTTCCAGTAGGGAAACTCCTTTGGTGTCAACTCCCCCTGGAAGGGCTATGACATCTCCGTCTTCATTGATGTCGAAGAATCCACCTCCCCAGTTGTGAATACCGTATAGTTCGCGAGCATCTTGAACGGTCCAATAATCGATCGGGCTAGATTTTTTAGAGGGTTTTTCAGGGAATTGAAGCATTTGGACGTGTGGATTTTGAGAAAACTTAAGACTACTCATTCCCCGCTGGGACAACACGTCGTCCGCTCATCGCATTACGTAAGGTCGCGGGATCTGCGAGGTCGATCCCGCGGCTGCTTGGAAGCCCGAAGCCAATCCTACTGATTACGATCTCCCGGTCTCCCACGATTTCTTCTTGGATATAGTGACAGGTTGCCTCCGACTCAATGTCGTTGGGAAGCGCCAGGATAAGCTCAGTCACCGAGTCCATTTCGAGGCGCTCCTGGAGGCTCGCCAAGTTGATGTCGTTTGGAGTCACTCCGTGGATGGGCGAAAGCCTACCGTGGAGAACGTGATAGGTACCTCGAAAAGCTCCACTCCGTTCGAGAGCTAGAAGGTCTGGAACGTGTTCAACTACCGAGATCACACTTTTATCGCGCGTGGAGTCTTCATAAATCGCGCACCTCTCACCATCAGTGATGTTGCCTGTCATAGGACAGCGGCGGAGGGTTTCGGAAGCCTGGGTGAGTGATTTCTGGAGAATAGCCGCAGATTCTGTAGATTCGACAAGCAAATGCAGGGCAATACGCTCAGCAGATCGATAACCCAAGCCCGGAAGTTTTTTTAGGCTGTCAACCAGAGCATTGAAGGCGGGATTCATCGGGAAATCGCGGTCGTGTCGTCAGACCAACTACATCAGCCCTGGGATTTGAAAGCCTGAAGAGACTTTTGCCATCTCCTCCTCGTTGACGGCTTTCGCTTGGGTGTGAGCATCCTGAATCGCTGCAAGCAGGGTCTCCTCTACGATGTCGGCGTCCTCTTTCAGGAATTCTGGGTCAATTTTCAGACTCTTAAATTCACTAGCGGCGGTAATGCTGATCTCTACAGCGCCCCCACCTGCCGAGACTTCGATCACGCGTTCTGCGAGTTCTTGCTGCAGAGATTCCATTTTCTTCTGCATCTTTTGCGCTTGTTTGAGGATTTTTCCGACTCCGGCCATGAGTTATTTCTGATTTTAAAAGGTGGGTTTTGTTTAATTTCTCGAAGAGTATTGAGGGTAATATCGATGATTGCAATGATTGGGTTTTTCGAAATGGAACGGTGTGGGTTTCTTCTTGAATTTAGTCTGTGAGGCTCGACTGAAAGCGGTTGTCGCGAGGCACCAGTTTATAGTTTTGGGGTTTTGCTAAACGCTTTTGAGTTTGACCGGGTGGCTTCGAGGCGCCATTCATGAAAACATGCCACTCGGAGCGACAAACGATTTTTATTTTTTCTACTCTTACACGAAGGAGGACGGCTCGCCCTGCATCGTTTAATCAAATAGATTAGAAAATGTATTTTGGCCCGCCGCTCTCTCAGAAGATGGCGGGTTTTTTATTTTCCAATTTTATGAAGATCACCAACACCGCAGTAAACAATGTCAATATCCACGGTTACGAGGAACTTGTGACGATTGACGAAATCCGCGCGCGCGTTCGTATGACGGATCACGCAATGGAAACGATTGTACAGGGCCGAGACGAATTTATCAGGGTTCTTAAAGGTGAAGATAAGCGCTTTGCAGTCGTAGTTGGCCCATGCTCGATACA
>JBCCBL010000090.1:0-9953 GCA_039034055.1 Verrucomicrobiota bacterium
CGGCATAGGTCAAAAGCTCCACTCCCGAAAAGGCAGCCCCCTGCCGCAGGATCTTCCTCAACACCTCCATCTCCTTCACCCCAAACAAAAGCTCCCCGTTCACAGTCCGCGAAACACAATGATACACACAACACTCCTTAGCCCCATAAACTCTCCGACTCCTCATTCATATACCCATCATATCCTGTTCATCGAAAGTCAACATATTTAACTCCGTCCCTTTTTATTCGCATAATCTATTTGGAAATACTGGGATCATGAGTGCGCATGGTTGATTTTTTTTAGAAAGCCATGGGGATATGGTTAAGTTCAGAGCTGTAAGTTGGTAAAATTCAATTTTAGATTCTGCAGCTTCCAGATCTTGGTCGCCGCTTTGTATCTGTGCCGCTTCTTCAATGAAGACGGACTAGTGTCCGCTCTCGGCCGTCGCGAACAGTAAACCGCTTTTCTTGCTCAAAGCATGAACACGTATCCTCTCCTCGGGCATGGGTCCCGGGGATGCTCATCATTATACGGAATACAATGCCGAGACTTTTGCGCAGAGTGTTCTAAGTTTCCGCAAACCTAGAATAGATTCATGCGCAGAATGATTTTTACAGAAATCTACAGTACCTTCGGACAAAGCTAATTTCCTCTGATATGTTCTCAATCGCAATTTTGGCCAACCTATCGATCCGTTCCGACAGGAATTCTGATTGACTGGATCGTAATGGCTCTTCGGGTAAAGGATCCCCTTCCAGGATGATCGGATGCCGTTTCCCGGTGATTTCAAAGACTGTTTCGATACCACCGAGAATCACTTCGGCGTTTGATGAAACCATCAGTTGAGCATGTCCCTCGATTTGTTGACCGGCAACGCTCGTCTCTCCGCTTACATGAACATGAGATATACCACGTCCACGCTCCAAAGCATTCGTGAGATCCTTGACGATTTCAGTATAGGATTCTCCAGTGTCGCAACTCAACTCATAGGCGTGCTGTAAATCAATGACACCCCCGAGATGATGATTTTTCATCACGATAAGCAGGTCATCAGCCCTCTGCCCAAAGACCTTCTCGCGATCCATATTTTCTATCGAAATGGGGATCCCGGAATTCTCGAAAACCTTATACAAGAATGGTGAAATGGTATCAGGATGCACTGTCGTATTGTGAAATCCAAATTTATCAATGATAGCGCGGATGTCTTCAAGCTGCCGATTCTGTTCACCGGTGAGCGGCTCCTGAAATCCGCGAAATGAGCTAAGATGTAATGATTTATAAGGCACACCTTCATGAATCGACTCTTGCTCAAACGCGCGCTTCCTAAACCCTGGAGACCACACGACCTCTACAGCAGTCGCGCTCGAGGATTCGGTGATTTTATGATGTATTCGGAAATCTGAACAAATTTTTGCAGAAAGCCAACCCGTCGAAGGGCCGATATAGACACTGTATTGATCCTGCTGATTCGATTTTGAGAGTGACACTTTTAGTCTATTTTTCCATCGAAAGCGGTATCAAATTATAGGAGACAAAAAATCTGCGAAATCCATAAAGGTTGCCCCCATTACTACTTTTTTGTGAATTCCGGGTGAGGAATTTCAGTGCTGGCTAAGGAAGCGTTTTATTCCTTCAATATCAATGCCTAGTGATGAGGAGGCTTTGGAAATATCTCCTCCACTCATTTTAAGAACAGCCTGTATATATTCATCACGTTGGGTTACCAGATGGCGTCTCAGTGGAGAAGTTTGCTCCTCGTCTGATTGAGAAACTGGGGAATCTTCCAAAAAATGCTTATCACTTAGACGTTTCAGGTTCCCTTTGATAAGAATCCCATGAAGTAAAACCTCCAATTCATCAAAACCATTCCCCCAAGGCTGACTTCTCAAATACTCTTTAGCCGAATTGTCGAGGGTTGGGACAATGCCTATGTTATTGGTTGCGACAATCTTGCGAATCATCCGTTGTGCAATTCTCGGGATATCTTCGAGGCATTCGGACAGCGATGGTATGACTAACTCCGTTGCTCCGAGAGTCATATAAACACTCGTAGAAACCTCTTGGCGATCATACAAGACATCCAATTCTGTTCGAATACAAAAGATGAAGCGTATCGGAAATTTCCAGCGCTCGGCGAAACCATCAGCTGCTTGAATCTCGCGTACGGTGCGCACGTCTTCATCGGTCAATTTTTCTCCATCAAGCATCGATACCGTCAGGCTATCAAACCCTTCTTTCTTCAACTGGTTGACCTGAGCCTCAAGGGAATCAACGTTTAATTCGAATGCGGCAAAAAAGGCAAGCGCCTCAGTATTACGACCCAAGGAATCAACCAAGTCTTGTGCAACTGATCGAAAGGGACTGCCCTCTGCTCCGACAAGTAGTAGACGAGACTTAAATTCTTTAACCTGCATCAATTTTTCAATGAAACGCTTGGCCGCTAGAGAGCGTCCCGGAAATGCACTTGAGCTAAATTTTTGCTTCTTAACGGAGCCTGAGTCATCTGCGCGGTCTGACTCCTGGTCTGGGTGTTTCTTCTCGGTGAGCAGTTCCGATGATCTTTTCAGAAAAGAGATGGGCTTTAGAGGTTTCGTGAAGAGCCCATCGATTTCCTCCATAATCATACCTCGAATTGTTTGTTCAGGAAGTGGAGCGGATGCTACGATGACCTTGCTTTCTGGTGAAATCGAATGAATGAGCCGCACCAGATCAACGCCACGATGTTCCCCGAATTTGTAGTCAATCACCACAATTGAAGGCAATAATTCTCGAAGCACCTCGGAAAGGTCCTGGTCAACGACGCCGAGCGTCACACTGTAGTCAGCCTGAGAATATACCTCTCTCAGGAGGTTACAATAGTCCTGGTCCTCGTCTAAGATTAGAACAGATCGATCCATATCACTAAAGGATAACGGCACTAATCCGTTATAAATAGCGAGTCAATTGATTCAATTTATATGCATATGCACACTATTTGCTAGGATTTGTCGTCAGGGTCTGCTATAAAATCGCCCCGCCAACGAATCTACCCCTAGTATAGCTCATGTCACCGAGTTTTCTCAAACACTCGAATACCCTAAAATCCATAGGCAAACAGCTCAATGGAGAGCCTCGCCTGGTTTCTTACAGGATATACTCTTCCAAAGGAACCAACATTGCATCTGATGGTGAATTGCAGACTCTCGTCGAATTGCTCATTAAACAGATTTCCAAGGTCTCAGACTCAATCGGACAAGAATTGGATGGATCGCGTACCCGCTGCATGCAGGTCTCGTCTGGATACTATCACGCTTTCTATTATCAAAACTCGGAATACACAATTGGCGCTATCACTGAAAAGTCGATGAGCTTGAACGATTTTAAAAGACTCGTCGTGTGACGATTCCGTTTTGATCGACCTCGTATTCCCCACTCTCACACTCCCCGCACCCTCATGAAAATCCTCCTTGATGAGATTTCTGGCGACTCTTCCGTCAGCTGTATTCAAGTATCCGACGCCGCCGGAAATCCGATAGTTTCCCGTCACGACGACACTTTCAAACCAGAAAAGTGTCAACGCCTCGGCGGACTCATCCTCGAACTCGAGACATCGACAAAGCAGGCCCTATTTGAGCCCGATGGCATTGAACTCGAATTCGAAGATATGCAGCTAACGGTGGCGAAGGCTCAAAAGTTTACAATAGCGGTCGTTGCCGACGCGGCGGCTCACAGCGAAAAACTACGATCCTACGTCGAGCGAGTACGTCAAGAAATTGAAAGCCAACCGGAGTCCCGATGGCGTAATGAATGTGGAGCTGAAGCGGCCTCCGAAGTCGATAAATCACCCCTAGAGACGGATCGTCAACAATCTCCAGAAGCTGGTGATCAAGAATCAAAGACAAATCCGGGAATAGCTCCCACCAAGAACTTTACGGTTTCAACTTCCAAATCGGCGGCAAATGCGTTGTCGAAAGATCGAGAAGCAAGTGTGAATCGAGATGATGAGGAGGATATGATTGAATCCCTCAACATTGACCCAAAGCAGAAGGCCATACTGAGGATACAGCAGAAAGCGTTGATCGATGCCAAACAACGCTCAATGTTACTAGTTAAGAACAAACAAGAGGAACTTCGAAGTCTGGCTAAAGGCGTCCAGGCTCAAGTAGAGGCTCTCAACAAGGAATTGAAGTCTCGCTCGGAGTTCATTGACAAAAGAGTCCAAGTTCACCAGGAGCTATCCACACAGCGCGAAACCGCGGCTGCCGAATGCGGTAAAATCAAACTTGCGATTAAAACCTCTGAAGAGGCCAAGGCTGCTTCCGACTCACAGCTCAAGGCAAAGTTAGAACATGAATCGCTGCACCACCGCCAGGAACTGCAAAAGCTAGATGAGGCCTTCGCCAAGAAAAGTGAATTTGCGAACTCGAAGATCGCCCTCGCCCGCAAATCAGCCGAGGAACTCGGGTCACAATTGGAAATGGCTGAGAAAGCGAGCGAGGATGCCAAGGGCCTACTCGAGAAGGTTCCTTCTGATACAGATGCGAGTATTGAAAAGGAGAAAACAAGGCTTGAGCAATCCCTTCAATCCGATGAAAAAGCACTGAATCAACGATTCAGCGGGCAGATATCGGCAGCTGAGGACCGTTCCGAAAAAGAAATTTCCGAACTCACTGAGAAATCTCGCATGCTTGAGATGAGCCTTCAGAAAGCCTCGGAAGCGACAAAAGAAGCCGGGCATCAGCTTGAGAAACAGACTTCAGAGGCCGCCGGGCAATCGGCCGCCATTCGTGAAAAAATCGAATCATTTAAAGCGGAATCCTCAAAAATCGGGGAGAAAAGCCTGCTGAAGATCAAAGAGATCGATGGCGCATTCCGGGAGTCCGAAGAGTCCCTCCTCAAGCGCAAGCAAGAGCAGTCGGCCATCATTGCGCAAAAGGATGTTGAGGAGGAAGAGCTTCGACTAGAGTTTGAAAGGCGGCTCAAAGAGATCAATGCGGCGCGGGATGAGGCTCAGAAACAACTCGATCGCGTCTCTGAAGATCAAGCAATCGCTGCAGATAAGGCTGAATCGGACCGCTTAAGCATAAGCGAAAAGAGCGAGAACCGCATCAACGCGATCAAGCAAGAGATCCAAAAACTGGAACAGCAAGATTCCAAAGCCAATGAGGCTATTTCGGGTATTCAGCAACTCCTCAAATCGCGAGAATCCGACGAGGCAAAGGCCTCTGCTGAGCATCAAGAAGCCGAGTTACAGCTCGAAACAAAGATGCTCGAGGCCCTTGAAGAGAAAGAAAAACTCGAAGGACATCTCCAAAAAGAACTCACTAAAGTAAACACAGTATTCGCTGAAAAACTCTCTAGTTTCGAAAAGAAGGCCGCTCAAGATGCTGAGAAACAAAAAGCCGAGGTTGGACGTGTAATAAAAGAAAAGTCGGAGATTGCAGCCAAGAAAAGGACCGAGCTGGAGAAGGTCCGTCTTGAAATTGGTGAGAATCTGACCGGCTTGCAAGAGGAAGAAAGCCAGCTCAATACTGCGAAAAAGAACTCAAATCAGGAACACAAAAACAGGAAGACACGCCTGACCGAGGAGTCCGAAACCAGAGTTCACCAAAAGAATCAAGAACTTGAGGCTCTGATTGCTCGTCTCGAAAAGGAGTCTAAACGAGAAAATCAACTGATTGCTAAACAAGATCAAACCCAAGCAGAAATTGCCGAGCTTCAAAAACAGCTTTCGGGAATCCAGGATGCGGGTCAGGCTGAAATTACCGAAAAGGAAAAAGAGATCGAATCCTTCCAAAAAGAGGTTGAAGAAGCAGAAGCTGAGGTCTCTTTGGTGACCGATGCTATTCGCTCAAGCCTTGCTCCATACACTCAATCTGAGTCGGAAACCGATCCTGCAAGGCCCTCCAACAGCGCTGAGCCTTTAGAAGGTGCTTCGAATCCTAAACCAGAGAAAATTGAAGAAGAGGCGACGGATGATTCTGATTCTATATGGGGAGAAGACGAAACAGTTGCGAGGAAGCCTCAGACGACAAAACCTTCTTCCGCAAACCCTGAAAAAGCCAAAACGAAGCTCCCGAGATTTACCAGGTCGCCCTTCACGAAAACTCAAAAAGCCGACGAATCCACTCCGCAGAAGGGTAAGACCGCGGAGCCAAAAAAGAAGGTAACTGGAACAATCTTTGGAAAACGCCCAATCAAGCAAGATCAGGCAGCGAGCGACGAAGATGACGATATCTGGGGTTAGGACTTAGTAAGCTTTCCTCTTTTTTAAGGCCTCAATCTACTCGCTAGTGGAGTTCCCAATGAGTTTTAAATAAATCTCTCGGCTCACCCAGGCATCTGTTGCTGCATAGGTGATCTGAGCAGGGGTCAGTTCTCGTTTCGCCCAGTTTGATACCTGGACCGATTTTGAAATGCGCTGATTCAGCAAAATCGCAGCGAGACTCCGCAGACCCGTATTCACAATACCAAGACCCTGAGACATTTTTGCGATATCGACGACCCCTTGTTCGGTAAAATTCTCGAGTTCACGCAGCTTTACAAAATCATCCCGCAGCGCCACCCCAACTTTCTTAATATCGGGATTCGACAAGATTGACTTAATCCCAGTCAATTTATCGAGTTCGTTCAGTTGAAATAAAAACACTTCTTTGGCCGTCGCCATCTGGATTAGCGAAGTCGGATAGGATTCGCCCCGTTTAAACACCGGACGCGTCTCGGTATCAAAACCGATAATCTCTTCCTGCAAAAGCGTCTGACGAGCCAACTCAAGCGCTTCCTCGGTCCTCACAAGGCGAACCGGGCCCGTATATCGAAAAATAGGTAGCGCGTTTATTTCGTCCTTAGAAATCCTTTCAGGAAATTTTGGCGAGGGACTGGAATCCTCAGAATGCATCATTGTTTTAAAGCAAGGTGGCAAAGTTCACCGGGTCAATACCTCAAAGTCGAATCAGATTCACCCAACCTTAAAATCCGAAGCTTCCGGTTAGAGCACTGGAATGACCAGTCCGTCATGCGCGAGCCCAATTTTGAGATTGGGAGCATCTACTCCACTCGATTGAAATCTTCGTTCAACCACCTCCCGGTATTCAAGAGTGAGATTCAAAAAATCGCTCAAATTTTCATCAGAATTCGCGGGGTCGTGGTGGAAGATCAGCAGGTGTTTCACATTTGATCGCATCGCCATTTCGACCGCGATTACGTTATTCGAATGTCCCCAATTCTGCTTTGAAACAATGTTGTCTTCAAGGGTGTATTGAGCGTCAAAAATCAAGAGGTCTGCATCCCTGAAAAAATCAATAAAGTGATAGGCGTCATTCACTTTTTCAAGGTCGTGCTCAGAATCAGTTGAGTAAATGATGGCCTTACCGTTGCGCTCAAAGCGATAACCGAAGGCAACTCCGGGATGGTTTTGCCAAACGCCGCGAGCCCGATAGCCGCAAATTTCAAAAGGAGACTCGGGCTCCATCGGCCGAAATTCAATATTTGCACGGAAACTATCATAATTCACCGGAAACCAGGCGTCATTCATCTGAGCATTGAACAAGCGCTCAATATCGCTGTGATATCCGTAAATGATGATAGTATTCCCTGGGATGTAGGCGGGGCCAAAAAAAGGAAATCCCTGAATGTGATCCCAATGGAGATGACTCATCACAAAGTGAAAAGTCGCCGGATTTCTCGACTCCGGCCGTTTCATGAACTCCTCGGAAAAGCTCTTCAATCCGCTTCCTGCGTCAAGCAAAAGGTATTCATCCGTGCCCTCTGTCGATAACTCGACACACGACGTATTGCCTCCATAGGTGCCCGAAACTTCGAAGGGCAAAGATTCGATAAATCTACTGATTGCTAAATCTGAACTCAGATCCCTGCCCCGTGCCAGCCACAGAGCACGCTCGATTTTGTCGCGAACTTGCGAAGCATAGAGAGGGGTGGGTATTGAGCCTCGACAGCCCCAAATTTTAGCCCAGATTTCCGAAGATGACATTTACGCGAACAGATTATGGTTGGTCAGTTGATCTATAGTGACAGGAACCAATGAGATGCCTATCAGCGTTCTTTACGGAAGAAGACTTCATAAAATGAGACTCGGAGGTCTGTTGACGATCAAAAAATTTTTCTAAAACGCCGGGGGCCAATAGGTTCCAAAATCGATCTTTGCGAAACAAAACTAGAAATTAAAGACCTCTCAGCACTCAAATAGTACAATTTAGTTACCCGATCGTTTGCTTGCTGATAATATCTCTTAAGATTGAAGAATGTCCTCGTTTGATAGCCAGCAAATCGAAATACCCTCGAAAATCCCGGTAATGACCTTGCCCGGAGCGGTTCTCTTCCCGCAGGTGATCATGCCACTCTACATCTTCGAAGAGCGCTATCGTTCGATGCTGGCCGATGTACTCGCTGAATCACGGATGTTTGGGATCCTTACTCGAGATGAGAATGCCCCTGATTCCGAAGACGAGGCATACCATGCGATGGGCACAATAGGGATGGTACGGACCAGTCATGATAATCCCGATGGTACTTCGAATATCTTGTTGCAGGGGCTGACTCGGTTCACAGTGGACGAGGTCGTTCAAGAAGAGCCCTACCGCATGGTTCATATCAATCCAGTTTCTACCTGTCGAGACGAGGCACCCTACCCCTTCCTCAAAGAGCGCGTCTTAGATTTACTGAAAAAGAAACGTGGGTTGGGTGCGAAAGTCCCTAAGGACGTCACGGATTTTTTATCAGATTTGGAAAATGAAGAGTCGTTTATCGAATTTGCATCCTTCACCTCGACTGAGGATGCCATGGAAAAACTCGAACTCCTCGAACTCATCCAAAATCGTGCACGTTTTGAGCGCCTCATTGAAATCCTTGAACGCCAAAACGAAGACCTCCTACTTTATCGAAAATTACGTCAAGGTCTCCGCGACGACGATATCGGCCTAAACTAGGGAGTTTTGCGCCCTTCGATATTGCTCAAAATCGGGACCTACCTTGCCGAATTTTTCGGACCAAGCGAGCTAAGGTAGCGACCAAACGCTTGCATTACCCAAAGATGAGCGCGCGCCTGAGTGTTGGCATAAACCAGCCAGGGGAGTCGCGGTGCAAAGCCATGGATCGATGCCACAGAAATCCCAATCGAAGGAAAAATCCTGAATTCAAATCGGCCCTTTGGTGAGACATCGCGAGCGAGGATTCCACCGGTAATGTAGAACGCGCATCGGATCGGGTGATTCGCAGAAAATGGCGTAGGTGTGAGTTCGAGGAGCACCCAATTGTCTCTAAAAATACAAAAGCGAAGGACCCCCTCTTCATTTCTTGTAACACGAATGAAGCCCCTGAAGACTCTCGTGAGCCACTCGCCATATTCGGTGGCCATCTCTTGCGCATCGACATCGCCCGGCAAGCTCATGCGCTGAACCGAACGCACAAGACTCGCCTTTCGAATGTGTTGCACATCGACCTGACGGAATGCAGAGCGCGGGTTCGGTTTGGGTTTGCCGGATTCATCAACCGAACGCTGCAAGGATTCCTCAAAGGTAACCGCTCCATCTGACAATCGATCCAAGATTGGATTTTTCCTTGCCGTCAAATTGTGTTTCAAGCTCTCCAATAAAGGCCCGACGAGTTCACAGGGTACGCGGCCAAACCAGGAAACCCATCTCTGCGAAAGACTGAAACAATTGACCGGGACCGAGATTGAACGAACCGGATTACCGGTGAGCCTCGCAGTGGTCAAAATCAACTCCCGATAAGTCATCGCGGTATGCCCGGCGATATCATAGGTTTTCCCCTGCAAATCCTCGTCTAGCAGTGCCATCTCAAACGCGCGACATACGTCTTGGATGTCGATCGAGTGAGTGGTCGATTCAGTCCATGCGGGAAGGATCATCAAAGGGAGCCTTCCGACTAAGTTGATCAACATGGAAAATGAGGAACCTCCCGGGCCAAAGATCAATCCAGCACGCAAAACAGTTACCGGGACGGAACGACTACGC
>JBCCBL010000091.1:0-9758 GCA_039034055.1 Verrucomicrobiota bacterium
GCGAGCGAAGTCTTTTACCTTCGAGCGGTCGGGCCAGGCAATCGTATCGAGCACCGGGCCTTCGATATTTGAATTGTAGACGATGCGATCAAATTTGCTTACAAACGCCAGGTATCTTTCTTCGATCGTCTCGCGCGGGACACGGTGAAACCAGTAGTAGCCTGGGAGGTCCGCCTCCAACCAGAGCGAGATTTGATTGATTTGACTCTCCAGATATTGTGTCTCACCCGGTTGGTAATTCATGATTAAGGCTTCGCAGCAACAGGCTTGGCGCATCGAATCCCCAATAAAACACTGCGTGAAAAGCTTGCCGCGAATCAGAGTCTCGTCGTCGGCCTCGGACTCCGGGCACATTACGATGATGCGACAAGGCGTTCTCTGACCAAACTCAACCGCTGTCTCGAAAAGCTCGAGTGCCTCCTCAATTGAAGTGCTTGCGCCAAAGTGTAATACCAAGTTCAACTGTGAAGCTCGGATCCCAGAATTTTCGCGATTGGCGATCCCGCCCTCCGCCTGCCACATCTCGGCCAAGGTCCGGGTCACCTTCGAAACAGGTAGCTCCTGTCCGGGGAGTCTTTCGAAAATAGTCGACATAGCTAGCTCTCTAAAGGGTCACTTACGATCCTGATGAACGCCAGGTATTTTTATTTTCCCACAGCATGCGATCCGCTTCGATCGGTCCCCAAGATCCAGCCACATAGTCGGCCAAACCTTCCGTTCCGCATTTTTCCCAATATTCTAAAATTGGGGTGCAGATTCGCCAGGACGCCTCGGTTTCATCTCCGCGAATGAAGAGCGTGCCATCCCCTATCATCGAATCAAGGATCAGGCGTTCGTAGGCCTCGGGCGTGTTTGAGCCAAAGGTAGTGGCATGGCCAAAGCTCATTTTGACCGGTTGCGTACGGGTCTCGAGTCCAGGGATTTTTGAATTCATCACCAGGGTCACGCCCTCATCTGGCTGGATACGGATCACCATCGTGTTCGGTGCCACGTTATACTTGTCGCCTTCAGAAAACAAGATGCCCGGAGGACGCTTGAATTGGATTGCGATCTCACTTACTTTTGATGCCAGGCTCTTACCAGAGCGCATGTAGAAAGGAACCCCTTTCCAGCGCCAATTATTGATCGAGAATCGGAGCGCTGCATACGTCTCGGTAAAGGAAGTCGCCGGAATCCCTTCTTCCTCAACATAGCTCTTCACCTTTTGCCCGTTGACCAAACCATCGGTGTAGCGGCCCCGCACAACATCACCTCCATCCACGCGGAGATCGAGAGGCTGGATAGCTTTGAGGACTTTCACCTTTTCGTCGCGAATCGACTCCGGATCAAGGGAAACGGGTGGTTCCATGGCAGTCAAAGCGAGAAGCTGCATGGTATGATTCTGAATCATATCGCGCAGGGCACCGCTGGTATCGTAGTATCCCCCACGTGAGCCAACGGGGAGACTCTCAGCCACGGTAATTTGAACGTGATCTACATATTCACGATTCCAAATCGGTTCGAAGATTGAGTTTGCAAAGCGCTGGACCAGCAAATCTTGGACAGTCTCTTTGCCCAGGTAGTGGTCAATCCGGTACACTTGACTCTCCTTGAATTCACCATTGATGACACTGTTGAGATTCTGAGCAGAAGCGAGATCGCGCCCAAATGGTTTTTCGATTACTACTTTGGATGCGAGCGGCGTATCCAAATGCATTCGAGATAGGCCAGACTTTCCAAGGCATTGGATAATCGGGACAAACACTGCGGGTGGCGTGGAGATATAAAAGACGACCTGCACATCACGCCCCATTTCTTTTTCAATCCCCTCAATTCGTTCTTTCAGAGAAACAAAGGCCTCCAATTCGTCATACCCCCCCGCATGGTAACCGGTATTTTTTTTAATCTTGCCCCAGACTTCATGATTTAGGGGACGGCGAGAGAACTGGGCAATTGAGTCTTCGCTAACCTGCTGGAATTGCTCATCGGGGATCGGCTTGCGGCCGTATCCAATTAAGCAAAAGTCCGCGGGTAGGAGGTTATCCAGAGCCAGATTGTAGAGAGCGGGGACAAGTTTGCGTTTCGTCAAATCGCCTGAAGCTCCAAAAATCACGATAACGGTAGGAGGAGCGCCGCGGTGTTTGCTAAGTCCCTGCAAAAAGGGGTGGCGGATCGATTCAGTCATGTTGATGGGTTGGTCAAAAAAAATGTCGATGAAAGAGCGGTATCGATTTGAAATGCCTTACCTCCTTCGGATCGCAGGATGAATGGGCTATTTCAACGATGTCAAAACGGAAATTCGGTGCGCGCTGGCTCATGCAATTTAAGTAGGCCCGTATCGCCTCGCGAAGGGATTCTTTCTTTTTCTTGGTAATGCTTTGGTAACCCGATACTTTGGCGGTTTTCTTGCGGGCTCGAACCTCAATAAAGACCAGTGTGGGTCCGTCTTTGGCGACAATATCAAGTTCGTGCCTTCCCTGCCTCCAATTTCGTTTAACGATCGTATAATTCTGTTCTGATTTTAGATATTGCGCGGCCAGGCTTTCCCCCGCGTCTCCCAATTTTTGTCTCTCGGTGCGCTTGTGCCTCGTTTGTATAGATTCTCTGAGTCCGCTGAATATTCTCAGAATGCTGTTCCTCATGCATTGAGAGATGAGTGAGTCAGCGTTGATTTTCTAAGAATCTTCAGCGAGTCAGCGTTTCGGCATCGCCAGTTAATGTGTTCTAGTAGACGTCACGCTGGTAGCGCTTTGCTGATTTCAGAGATTTCACGTAAGCAGCGGCGTCTTCGGCTGACATTTTGCCGTGCTCGGCAATTACGTCGTGAAGCGCGGTATCGACGTCTTTGGCCATGCGCGAAGCATCTCCACAAACGAAGAAGCTAGCGCCGCCTTCAAGCCACGCAAAAAGCTCAGCGCCATTTTCACGCATGCGATTTTGCACATAAACCTTCTCAGCTTGATCGCGGGAGAATGCCGTATCGAGTCGATGGAGTTTCCCCTCGTTGCACCATGTTTCCAAGGTCTCACTATAGAGGAAATCACAAGCACACTTTTGATCACCAAAAAACAACCAGTTGCGGCCCGACGCCTCCTTCGCGATGCGATCCTCAACAAATGCACGAAAAGGAGCGATGCCAGTGCCGGGTCCCACCATAATGGCATCAGAGGCTAAATCCGCAGGTGGACGGAAGTTCTTGTTGGCATGCATGAAAACTTTGAGTTCCTGACCTTCAGGCGTGCATGCAAGGTAATCGGAACAGACCCCGTAGCGCGTGCGGCCCTCTTTCTCGTAAGTCACACGGCCCACCGTAACGTGAACTTCCCCAGGATGGGCGTGCGGACTGGAGGAAATCGAATACAGGCGATGGGCGATTTTTTTGAGAGATCCGAGAAACGCTTGGGCATCTGCAAAGGTAATCTCGTAATCGCTGAAAAGGTCGAGGAGATCACGTCCCCAGCAATAATCGTCGAAGGCTTTAGAATCTGCCAATAGCGCTTTCAAGTCGTCGCCCTTTGCGCTGTTTGGAATCAAACCTTCTGCCAAAACCTTGGTAATTTTCGCGATGTCGTAGTCGGTGGTCATCGCTTCTTTTAGCGATTTGTCCGCTCCGTCCACGCCCTTCACTGAGGTGTCTGCGGCAAATCCAAGTTTCTCGATGAAGGCATCGACCAACTCATCTTTGTTTCTTGGGACGATGGCAAGCGCATCACCCGCCTCGTAGTCAAGGCCAGAGCCATCCAGAGAGATAGAGACGTGGCGAGTCTCCTTACTCGAGTCCTCTCCGTTGAGATTATAATTCTCCAGGATTTTTGCGGGGAACGGATTCTTTTTCCCGAATTTTGGCTCCGAGTCTTCTACTGCTGGAGCCGCATCACTGGCCGGAGGCGCTCCTGCCGCAAGGGCCTCGCCGAGACTCTTCACCCACTCTTCGAATGGATCCTCAAACTCGACATCTGCATAAAAGCTATCCAGTAAGCGAGTCGCTCCGAGTTTCTCCAATCGACCATCAAAATCCTTAGCGCAGCTATTAAACCCAGGGTAACTGGTATCGCCCAAGCCGAAGACAGCAAAAGAAGTCTTTTCGAGCTTCGGAGCCGCATCCGACATCAGGAATGCGTGGAGTTCCGCAGCGTTGTCGGGGGGTTCGCCGTCGCCATAAGTGCTGGTGATCACAACCACATTCTCCTCCTCCGTCAGCGTGTTTCCATCGAAACCGTCCATATCGACCGCCTTAGCTTCGACGCCAGCCGCTTTGAGCTTTTTCGCCGCTTGGCCTGCCAGCATCTCAGCATTGCCAGTCTGAGTGCCAAACAAGATGGTCGCCTTCTTCGCGGGAGCAGCGTCAGCCGCCTGGCCAGCTGGAACGGGGGCTCCCTGATGGGAGAAAATACCAGCTAGAAACCCATTTAGCCAAGCCCGTTGATCTTCGTTGAACGGAGCATTTTCAGGAATATGAGGAATGAATTGATTAGGCTGCGACATGGTCAAAAAAGAGGTTTTTGAGTTCAGATATTTCATGACGGCGGACGAACTCTAAGAAACTCTCGCCGTCCTTGCGCTGCGTCATGTAGCGCTGCAACATATTTTCAATGACATCTGGAAGTTCATCACCAGGAATCCCATTTTGTAATTCACGAGCAATACCTTGCTCATTGTCTACACCACCACCGATTACCATATTGTAGCCTTCGACAGATTCTCCATCCCGCTTCACAGGAGTAGCTACGAGGCCAATATCACCCACGTAGTGCTGCGCACACGAATTCGGGCAACCAGTCAGGTGAATATTTATGGGTTGATCCAGAGGAACGCGTTCAGACAAACGCTCGCTGATGAGCATGGCATGGCCCTTAGTATCCGATGAGGCAAATTTGCATCCACGGTTTCCTGTACATGCGACTAAGCCACCGGTGATAAAATTTGCTGTGTAATTCAGGCCAATCTCGAGAATTTCCGCTTTAACGGCCTCCAAGTCAGCGTCCGCAATATCCGGCAAGATGATATTTTGCCAGACCGTCATCCGAATATCTCCGCTACCATAACGTCGAGACAGGCGCGCGATTCCCTTCATTTGTTCTGGAGTCAAGTAACCAACCGGTACTACCAAACCAATGTAGTTGAATCCTTCTTGCTTTTGCTTGTGCACTCCCAGATAGCCGTGGCGCAAAATATTCATCCGCGGTTCGCAGTCTTCCAGAGGCAAATGCCCCATTTCGAAAGCCAGCTTCTCTTGAGTCTTCTCCAAGAATTTTTCGAAGCCCCAGTCGTCAACGAGATATTTTAGGCGCGCCTTCTTTCGATTGGTGCGGCACCCGTTTTCCACAAACACACGGACCATTGCCGCCGCGACGGGCACGCATTCATTTGGTTTGAGCAGCAGTCCGCAATCCTTGGCAAACTGCTTGTGGCCGGTAATCCCGCATAGCTGAACGCGGAAATAGATGCCCGCAGGTACGGATTTTCCTTCAGGAACTCGAACCGCGAGGAAACCAATATCGTTGGTGTCGGCACACACGCTGATCGGCCCTCCATTATCGAAAGAAATATTGAATTTACGCGGAAGGTCATACATCTCGCGCGTATTCAAAATGTAGGTGTGCATATCGCGCGCCAATGGCAACACGTTATAGACTTCATGAGGATCGAAGCCAGCCGTCGGTGAGGCCGTGACATTGCGCAAGTTGTCCGCCCCAGAACCTTTGGAAGTGAGGCCCAAGTCTCCTAGCTTTAGAAGCACCTTCATCGCATTCTCCGGCATGATTTCCCGGATTTGGTAATTTCCGCGCGTAGTCACGTGAGCATATTGACCTCCCCAATCCTCAGCAATTTCCGCGATCCCTTCCATTTGATAATCGCGTAACGCGCAGCCTGCAATGCGGCCTCGCAACATCAGTGAGTTCTGAGCTGGTTTTACATAAAAGAGTCCATGGAATTTCCATCGAAAGACGTCTCCCCCTTCGGGAAATTTATTTTTATCTGCATGTTCCCAGATCTTGTCGAAGACATCGAGACCATGCTCCTCGTGTTTGATTTTTTCCTCCTTGCAAAGATCCTCAATCGGCACCCCGTACACTGCTTCGATTTTATTACCGGTTGCCGCTTGGTTTGGATCATTGGTAATGCGACCATCTGCCGTTTCGCCAACAAATGGGTTGTGGGTACGTTGTGCTACACCCGAGAAAAAGCCTTGAAGATATTCTTTCTGAATCGAAGAGAAAGGCTGTGAGTCTAGTGATGTGTTCATGCTGTGGTGGAGTGGAGATAATTAGGAGACGCTCTGGAGTTTTCCAAAAACGCCCTCCGGTTGACGATACAAACGAATAATCCCGTGGGCCATGCGGAACCCTTCTTCATAAGGGCCTTCTTTCGGCTTTTCGGTGGAGGGAGCTTCAACGGAAACCACTGAAATTTCAGCCGATTTCAACGCAGGTTGGAGGGAGACAGGATCGCTCTCTGAGAGGGTCGCTGCATTTACCGATCCATCGGGGCGAAAGGCCTGATTCCAGTGAATCGGCGCAAAACACTGTCCCGGTTTTACTCGATCAGAAATCTCAACGGGTATAGAAAATTCGCCATTGTTGGACTTCACACAGATAGTCGAGCCCTCAGAAATTCCAAAGGCTTCGGCATCTCGCTCATTTAATTCGAGCGTCGGTCCCTTATTCAAGCGATTCAAAGAGTCGACGCGCCCGGTCTTCGTCAAGGTATGCCACTGGTGCGGATAGCGCCCGGTATTCAAGACTAGGGTGCGCGCCTTCTTTGGTGCTTCCTCAGCAACGTAGGGGGTCTGCACGAATTGAGCGCGCCCCGATGAAGTCGCAAATTTCAGTTGATGCCTCGAATCCTGTTCTTCAAACGGGACCAAAGCATCAGAGCGCCAACCATAGCGCTTCACCTTTCCCAGATCATTTTCATGGTAGCAGGGCCATTGCAAGGGCCCTTCGTCCCGCAAACGGCCGTAATTTACCCCATCTAGAATGTATCCAGTTTTCTCGTTTCGAAAAAGCTTCACTTCCTCAAAGACTTCAGCCGCAGACTCAAATTCAAAACCAGGAAAACCCATGCGTTTTGCAACTTCGGCAATGATCCACCAGTCCGCCCGGGCATCCCCAGGGGCTTCGACCGCTTGCTCCATCAGGGTAATGCGACGCTCTGAGTTCACCATGGTACCTTCCGCTTCCGCCCATAGGGCTCCCGGTAACAAGTAGTGAGCATAAACGGATGTCTCATTTCCCTCAAACACATCTTGAACGATCACCAGATCTGCCTTTTCGAGAGCCTTCGCAACGGTCCCATTTCGCGGCATAGAGGCTACCGGGTTGGTCGCAATGACCCACACCACACGAATCTCTCCAGAGTCAATCTTGTCAAACATGTCCTGAGCAACCGGTCCCGGTTCAGCTTGAATCGTTCCGGCAGGAATCTTCCAAAGATCCTCTACTAGCGATCGATGTTCCGGTACAGCCACGGCTCGCTGGCCTGGCAAGCCCGCTGAAAGATACCCTACTTCACGCCCTCCCATCGCATTGGGTTGACCCGTGAGTGAGAATGGACCGGCTCCTAACTTTCCAATTTGTCCCGTAAGGAGGTGTAAATTGCAGATCGCAGCCGTATGGGCGGTTCCTCGAAGAGACTGATTCAGCCCCATGGTCCAGAAGCTCATCCAAGCATCCGCCTCGCACAAAATGTCCAGGGCACGTTCTAGGGAGTCTACCGACAATCCGGTGAGATCCGCAGTCTTTTGTACGGAGTAAGAGGCCACTACACGAATACACTCTTCGAGGCCTTCGGTATAGTCCGCTACAAATTGATCGTCGATTTTTCCACGTGCGATCAGTCCAGCCAGTAAGCCGTTGAGCAACGCAAGATCGGCTCCGGGGTTTATTTGAAGAAATAGATCTGCAGACTCGGCAGTTTTCGTGTAACGGGGATCCACTACAATTAATTTCGCCCCAACAGCCTTTCGTCGCTCTTGCACGCGTTGAAAAAGTATCGGATGACAGTCTGCCATATTGGCCCCGATAGCAAAATAAGCATCCGCATGATCAATGTCATCGTAAGACGCTTCAGGCGCATCGGCCCCGAAACTTGCTTTGTAACCCATCGCGGCACTAGCCATGCAGAGGCGGGAGTTTGAATCGATATTGTTTGTCCCCCAAAACCCTTTCGCTAGCTTATTGCAAAGGTATTGAGACTCCGTAGACATTTGACCTGAAACGTAGAATGCAAGCGCATCTGGGCCAGACTCATCCAAAATTTCGCACAGCCTCGCCGCTACTTGATCGAGCGCAATCTCCGGATCCATTTTTACAAACTTAGAATCGATGGTCTCGCGATACTGGAATGAAGATAACCGGTCTTTATGATCAACCGGGACCCCCGCAGTAGATCCTTTAGTGCACACGCGGCCTTTTGTAGATGGATGGTCTCGATCCCCAATCGCACGAATAATCTTCCCGTCTTTGACGTTCAGAATCATCCCACAGCCAACACCGCAATACGGACAAACTGTCCGCACATTCTTAGTGTTATCATTTGTGATCGGCGTTACCATTTTTACGATACGATTAAAGATTTGGCTCCCCTAGACTGAAAAAATCCAGCCCAAGGGAACCTGGTATCTCCACAACCAAATTATTTTAACTATTCACTGCTTTTTTCAACTGGCGACGTTCCTCTTTCTCCTGCTCGCAGTCATCTAGGAACTTGAGCAGGCGTTGGCGATAAGCATAGAATTCAGGCAGCTCCATGATCTCCTCACGATTGCGGGGACGTGGGAATTCGATCTCCATTACCTCTCCTACTTTTGCATGGGGGCCATTGGTCATCATACAAATCCGGTCGGACATGAATACCGCCTCGTCAGGATCATGAGTAATGAGCATTGTAGTTATTTTTTCCTTATCTAAAATCCGAAGGATGACATCCTGAAGCTCCATCCGAGTAAGCGAGTCTAGACGCCCGAGCGGCTCATCGAGCAGCAACATGCGCGGCTTCAAAGCAATCGCACGCGCGATCCCCACACGCTGCTGCATGCCTCCAGACATCTCGCGTGGATATTTTTGCATAGCGTCCTTCAGGCCAACCATACTCAGTGCAGACTCAACCATTTCGATTCGTTGCTGCTTGGTTGCCTGCGGGTAACTACGCTTCACCCCAAGCATGACATTTTGAAAGGAAGTCATCCACGGAAGGAGACAGGGAGCTTGGAATACGACTGCACGATCAGGGCCAGGACCGTCCACTTCCTTATCGGCCACAATAATGCCACCATCAGAAATCGGTATTAGGCCTGCGATCATGTTGAGCACCGTAGACTTACCGCAACCCGAGTGACCAATGATGGATACGACATCCCCTCTAGGGACCTTCAGTTCGAAGCCATCTACGACTTTTATCTCGTCGCCAAATGGATTCGGGTAAGCCTTTACCAGGTTGAAAATTTCGACGTAGCGTTCGTCTATCATGTGAGAAAAATTTTTGAAATCGTGATCAGTTGTGGAGCGAGGGGACGCTTGGTGAAACGGAGCGTCCTTGGTTTCTGGGACTATTTTCCAGCGATAGCAGGCTTTTCGATTTTCCTACGCCGACGACCTTTTGCCTTGGCGTGAGGCATCGTCGTGAAATCGATGGGCATCATTTCGGGTAGATCGACGACCGCCTGATTTTCGCTCAGTGCCTTCGTCTCTTCGTTGAGCCTTACCATATATTTTGAAATCTCACTTCTCAGGCGGCGGAACTCCGGATTCGTATTGAGCGTGGTACGGTTGCGCGGA
>JBCCBL010000092.1:0-9745 GCA_039034055.1 Verrucomicrobiota bacterium
GAAAATTCGCAAGGCCGCTAATCGAGGATTTACCGGAGGACGCATCGACCTGATTGAGCACCAGCTTTACATCGCCAAGGAGGTGAGCAGCCGCTTACGCCCCCGAGTGCTCCTGGCCGATGAGGTGGGCTTGGGGAAAACAATCGAGGCTTGCCTGGTCCTTCATCGCTTGCATCTAACGGGACGTGCCGAACGCACCCTGATCGTCCTGCCGGAATCCCTCATGCATCAATGGTTTATTGAGCTGATGCGCCGATTCAACTTATTGGCGAGCCTCTTCGATGAGGATCGCTGCAAAGCCATTGAGGCCTCGGCTCCGGACATCAACCCTTTTTTAGACAGCCAGATTATTTGCGTAAGTCTCAGTTATCTCACCGAGGCGCCCGAGCGTTTCGCCCAGGTATTGGAGGTCGAGTGGGACCTGTTGATCGTAGATGAGGCTCACCATTTGGCTTGGACTCCGGACGCCCCCTCAGTCGCCTATCAAGCCGTCGATGCGCTCGCGCAAAAAATACCATCGGTATTACTCCTCACCGCAACCCCCCAACAACTCGGACCCGAGGGCCACTTTGCGCGTCTTCGATTACTGGATCCCGCCCGTTATAGTGATTTGGGTAAATTTTCCTCGGAGAGTGAGCACTATACCGAAGCCGCCGAACTCGTGGATCGTATCGAAAATGGAGATACGTTGTCAAAAGTAGATTGGGCAACCATTGAAGCGAGTTCCCCTCACCTACATAGCATTTACTCGGAAAAGAAATCTCTCAGCAAAACGGACCGCACTTCACTCGCCAAAGATATGATCGACAGCTTCGGGCCCGGCCGTGTGATGTTCCGTAATACCCGGAAGGCTCTCAGTGGATTCCCCAAACGGGAACCCCATTTATACGCGCTCGAAAATACTGGAAAAAAGAGCCAATTTTTTGATACAAGACTCGAATGGTTGGTCAACTGGCTCAAGGAGAGTCCAAACACTAAGGCGCTCCTCATCTGCAAGACTAAGCCCCTAGTCGAAAAGCTCGCCAAGGCCATCCAGGAGCAAATAAACATCAACCTGGGCCAATTCCATGAAGGCCTCAACCTCCTGCAACGCGACCGTCAGGCAGCCTATTTCGCAGACCCCGAAGGAGCCCGCCTCCTCATTTGCTCAGAGATCGGGAGCGAGGGACGTAATTTCCAATTTGCCCATCACCTGATCCTGTGGGATTTGCCGGAAAACCCTGAACTCGTCGAGCAGCGTATCGGTCGCCTAGATCGCATTGGCCAGACGGAGACCATTAAAATCCACGTCCCATTCATCGAAAAATCGACTGAGGCCGTGTGGGCTCAATTTTACAGTCAAGGGGTTGGGGCCTTTGACGGTCCCGTTCCCACCGCACTCAAACTCGCAGATACCTTCAAAGAAGAGCTGACTGCGCTCAGTGAGAAATTCAACGAAAGCAAACTAGGAGCCCTCATCCAGAAATCCCAGGCTCTCCGCGATAAGCTTGGCGAGCAGCTTGAGAAGGGCCTCCTGCGTCTACTAGCGCGCAATTCCTTCAAACAAGGTGAGAGTCGCGAACTCAAAGAACGTATCACTGAAAACGATACGGATACCGCATTTGAAGACTTCTATGTTTCCCTTATGGAATTCGTGGGCGTGCGGGTCGAGGATCTGGGAGACCGCCGATACATTTTTAAGCCTGAATACGGACACGTCGACACCTTGCCGGGGCTCGATCCGGAAGGCATGATGGCAACTTTTGAACGCAGCGACGCTCTCAGCCGGGAGGACATCCACTTTTTCACGACAGACCACCCACTACTCCGTAGCGCGCTTGAGAGCCTGGTGAGTAGCGAGAAAGGAAATTCCGCAATCTCCGTGTTTAAAGAGGCGGAAGAGCCCGGAATTTTTCTACAGGCCACGGCCCTCGTTGAGTGCGTTGCTCCCAAGGACTTACACATCGACCGATACCTTCCGATCACTCCGGTACAACTCTGGATCAACCACCGAGGTCATGGCATCGAAGCTCCCGATTTAAGCGAAGCAAAATTGGACCTTGATCCCGACACCGATCAAATTTTGGGGAATTCTGCCATCAAAGGTCTGATCAAACGCATGGCGAAATCCGCAGAGATAGAGGCTAATGAAGTCTCAGACTCTATCGCCGAAGAAGCGCAGATCATGATGAAGCTTGAGTTGAAGGCAGAAATCAGCCGCTTATCGGATCTCAAAAAATTGAATCCGGATGTCAGTGACGAAGAATTACAGTCACTTGTCCTTCACCAAGAAGCCTTGAAGAAAGCGATCAGCGAAACCCGTGTCCGATTAGACAGCCTCCACCTTATCATTTGCGAAGAGTGAGCATTTTTTAGATTTCATCATTAACGTATCATGACAGATTTCATGCTCTATGCCTAAGTCTCTGGCCTTAGTTCAATCAAGGTCATCTCAGTAGGACAACCTAAGCGGATGATGGGCATTCCGCGATGGCGGTCGCTTCCCAAGCCCGCAGAGATATTTAGCCGGATATTTCCGATCTCATGGTAGCCTTTCGCATATTCCTTGGGGAATTCACTGTTTACGGTAAGGGGGCCGAGGAATGGCAAATGAACCTGTCCGCCATGAGTGTGGCCTGCCAGGCAGAGATCGATAAAATTATCTGAGATAGCGGGAATGAAGTCCGGCCCATGTCCGATCACAATACTGAAGGTATCCTTAGATAACGCACTCAGCCAGCCTTCGATATGATGCTCGGCAATATCCGGCGTGCGAGATTGATAGAGGCTCAACCCTTTCAGACAAAGCAGAGTCTCTCCTTTACGGACGAATTTCGGGGCAATACCGAGCATCGTCAACGGGGAGTCTCTAGATACTGAAATGCTATACAGCTTGCTGTCACCATCTCCGTAGACGCCATAGAATCCGAGTGGCGGATCGATAGCTTTGAGCAACGGCAGGATTTGCTGCCAGAGATCCCGATATTTGTCTCCGCGTTGCAATTCGATCAGGTCACCCGTGAAAATCACCATATCGACCCCAAAATCAGCAACGCGCTTGAGAGCCCTTCGTTCGTGTTTTCCAATACTTGGAGCCTCGAGATCGGATATGTGAAGGATGCTAATCGGATCGCGAATTTTAGGAGATTCGATGACAACCTTGCGTTCCTCCAAGCGTCCGTGCTCATACACCGAAATGTACCATTGAGCGCCCTTCAAACCGACAAACCCGAAGATTGAAACTAGGGTGATGATCCAATATTTTGTATTTTCGGTTCGAAAGATTCCGCCCAATATTCCAGAGAAAAACGCAGCACCCAGAAACCATCTCGGAATGGTCTGAAAATTCCACGCATACGTGTCTTTAATCGCACGGAGATCGAAAGTCATCAAATCATCGAACCAGGCGACGTTCTTCAAAAGCCAAACACATACCAGGATCACCCATCCTCCCCAGCAAATTAAGGGGGCGAGACGGGACAAGAACGCAGCCCTGGCAGAATCAACCATTACCTATTAACAATGACGCTTTGCCATTACGCGCAAGCTCCTAAGTCAATTAGAGCCAAATACTTATTGATTCCTACCGTGTTTTCGAAGATCTCCAAATAATGCTAAACAGCTTAGATTCCGCACAATGGGGCTTGGTCTTGCTTGGGGCTTACTTGGTAGGCCTCGGGAAGGGGGGCTTGCCCGGTATCGGAAATCTAACCGTCGCAATCTTTGCCTTGGTGTTTCCATCCAAACTTTCCGCAGGCATCCTCTTGCCGGTGCTGATCTGTGCCGACATGGCGGCGGTCATCATCTACCGAAAACATGCTGAATGGCGCTACATGGCACGTCTGATGCCTTCTACACTGATCGGTATCGTTATCGGCAGCATGCTCCTGGGGAACATTTCTGACCAGATCGTAAGCATTATGATTGGAAGTATCTTAATCTCCATGACAGGACTCCATTTCTACCGCAAATATCGTCTCCAATTTCAAAATACAGAAAACACAAGTTCCTTCTTCCAAAGCTATACATTCGTCGCGACGACCGGAATCGCCGGTGGGTTTGCGACAATGGTCGCGAACGCAGCGGGTCCAGTGGCATCAATGTATTTACTGGCGGTAGGCCTACCCAAATACGCTTTTATTGGCACTGCGGCCTGGTTCTTCATGATTATCAATTGGATCAAAGTACCCTTCCAGATTTACCTCGGTAACATTTCCAGCAACACCCTTGGCCTGAGCCTCACACTGGGAATTCCAGCAGTCCTGGGCGCGATCACTGCGCCTTTCATTGTGAAGCACATCCAACAAAAACTGTTCGAAAAGATCATCTGGTTTTTCATTGTTTTAGCGGGGATTCGCCTCCTCTGGGACGCCTTCTAAGACAGATACTTACCGGATAAGTCCGAATCCTATCTTAGAATAACGATGGATTCCCTAAACAGTTCGTTCGCTGCCCGGTGATGATTCCGAGGATTGGGATTGAAAGCGTCTCACCGAACTCATCTAGGCGGAACGGGACACACAAAGTTTTTCGTGCGTTTCATACATTTCGTGCTTAACTCACACCCACATGGCGCGATCAAATTCTCGAAAACTATGGGCATCTCACATCGCCAAACAGGCCGATGGATCCAGCTCAACCGTGCGCGCAAATCAGTCCACAGACTCGAGCGTTCTTGACGCGGGTTCTCCGATTACTGGCACCATCCTTGGCATCGACCCCAGCCTGCGAGGCACCGGACTTGCCCTCATCAAGATCACTCGCGGACAGGCTCCCGACTACCTCCTATCGCAGACTATCAAAGTGCCGAAAAAGCGCTCCATGCAGGATTGCCTCTATGAAATCGCGACCGCGATCCATGCAATTACTGACCAATTTCGGGTAGATTCCGCAGCCATTGAAGAAACCATTTATGTGCAAAATTTCCAGACGGCCCAAATCCTCGGAGCGGCTCGCGGGGCAGCCCTCACCGCACTCGCCTTACGTCATATCGACACCCACCACTACGCTCCCCTTCGGATCAAGCAGTCGGTCGTCGGCTACGGACGCGCCAGCAAAGAGCAAGTGATCAAAAGCGTGCAGAGCCAGCTTAACCTGAGCGAGCCCCTCCCTTCTGACGAAGCAGACGCCTGTGGCGCGGCCCTGTGTCATGGGTACACCTACCGAGAAGCCCAATAAGCGCATACCCCACTTCCCTCAAAAAAACTATTGATCCCAACAATGAAAGGTCTACGTTCGCGCTTCTTCGGCATGGAGGAATGGCAGAGTGGCCGAATGCGGCGGTCTTGAAAACCGTTAAACCGAAAGGTTTCGGGGGTTCGAATCCCTCTTCCTCCGCCACTTTAGGAAGGACGGGGTGTCAGCGCTGGCTGCTCGAAGGGAGGCATAGGTAGAGGGCCAGGCAGGCCAATGAGATATCGCGGATCAGAAGTATTGGATAATCTGCGGCTGCATCGGATTTGCCAAAACAGCCGCAGGAAATGTCTAATCCTCGCATCCAAGCCGAAATGAGGGCCAGAGTGAACGCGACCATCATTAAGAAAATGAGCCCACCAGCGACACGGCGCCACGCTTCGAAGAAGATCGAAACTCCGGCCAAAAGTTCTAACGGAGGGAGTCCATAAGCGACAAACCACGCCATTTGATAATCCAAGAGTTGATAGCTCAGGATGTCTTGAAGGAATTGATCGGGCCTCCAGATTTTGACAATGGCCGCGTAGATAAACACGAGTGCCAAAACCCACACAGCAATCAGCCTCAAGAATTGTTGGCTTCTTGCCATACCTCCCAACCTCCTTTCAAGACAACGACTGCGTCGATACCCATTTCCACTTTAAGCCGCTCGGCCACGGCATGACTCGCTTGGCATGCTAAGGAGCTGCAATATACCACGATGACTCGCCCGGGCTCCCAGCGCTCAATAAGAGCTAAAACACGTTGATCCCAGTCGTCCTCGTTGAGGAGCATCGCTCCTGGGATGTGTGCTTCCTCGAATTCTGATAACGTGCGTGCATCCAGATATAGCGGATTGCTCAGCGCTGCGAGTCCGACCAGGTCAATTTCTCCCTCTTGAAGCGTTTCCGGCGAAAATGGAGGGCGATTAGGGTTTATGGTCCAATTAACCGCCCCGAGCACCGCTGACGCGATGACCATCGACACCACCGTTCGCAGCCAGGACCTCACTAGCGGACGTGCGCGTGAATTCGATAAGTCTTGGGATCTTCGGCGGGATAGTCGGTGACAATTGTAATCACCCCCCGCTGTTTCTCTGCTCCGACTGCAGAGACCCGAAGGTTGTATGCTTTACCCTCCTCAACCACTGAAAGCGTGGTCATAAACTGCCCATTGCTAGACTGGACTGAGGTAATATTCACCGGCGCGTCCACGCCTACACTCAGGTCAATCGACTTCGGGGTAAACGTCTCTCCCTGTTTCCAAAAAAGAAATCGTGGGGAGATCTCGAGGACCTTCGGAATCGTCGTTGTCATAGTGAGCAGAGCCGGGGCAGCCCCATTATCGGTATAGACGCGAACTGTCTTGCGCTGCACTCCGAGGCGGTCTCCGATATTTAAGACAGCCTCAATCTCGCCCGATTCCCCAGGCGCATATATTTTCTTATCGAGGGATGTCGCGGTACAGCCGCAACTGGTTTTCACCTCGGTTATTTTGATAATTTGGTCACCGCTATTGGTGAAAGGGAAGGTGGCTACGGCCGTTTTCGCGCTGAGATCCACGGTTTGTGAGACCTCCCGGGTCTCCCAAGTGAGGTTCGCTTTGCAGATCAAAGGAATCGACAGCACAGCGAGGAAGGTTCGGATAAAGAGATTCATTTCTGCTAAACGGGTTCGGAAACACTCGAAGATCCAATAGCCATATCGATGCCGATCCCAACTTCAACCCCGAAACCGCCCAGGGCTCGACAAGATTCCAATATTCAGCCATTCACAGCACCGTTAGATGGGAGCGCGGAATCGCCGAAGTCGATGGGGTAATGCTAGCAATGGACAAGGATGTTTAAAATAGCCGGAATCGGAGAAATACTCTGGGACGTCTCCAAAGACGCGAGGAATCCGGGGGGTGCTCCAATGAATTTTGCATATCACGCCGCCCAGCTTGGATGTGAGGCCTACCCCATTACCTGTGTCGGAACCGACTCTGATGGCCAGGCCTTGCAATCGCATCTGAAGGCCAAAGGTATTTGTTGCGATTACGTGTATCAGAAATCGGACGCTCCGACCGGGATCGTCGATGTCAATCTTGTTGAGGGGAAACCGAATTACCGCATCCGTGAGCCCGCAGCCTGGGACTACATTCCATTCAACCCGCGCCTCAAAGAACTCTGTGCATCTCTCGATGCCCTCTGCTTCGGAACGCTCGCATCCAGATGCCCGGTTAGCCGGCAAGCCATAAAACACTGCATTCAGGCGACCTCAGCGAGCACCCTTCGCGTTTTCGACGTGAATTTTCGGGAGTCTTTTTTTAGTAAATCGCTCGTCGAAGAGTACCTGAGACTCGCCAACGTTCTCAAACTCAGCGACGAGGAATTGCCATGGATGATCTGCGAGTTCGGCCTGTCCAAACATCCAGAGACCGCTCTGTCAGAAATTTTGGAGGCCTATTCCCTGGAAGTTGTTTTGCTTACAACGGGGGCAACCGGGGCTCATTTTCTTTCGAAAAATCATTCGATTTTCGGCAAGGCGCATCCGACGGAGGCCGTAGACACCATTGGTTGCGGCGACGCGTTTACCGCTGCAAGTATTTTTAGTATTCTGAGCGGAGAGCCTCCCGAGACGGTCTTAGAATTTTCCAACAAGATCGCAGGCTACGTCAGCACACAATCAGGAGGGATGCCCTCGATTCCCCACGAGATTCTTAACAATCGTGAGAGCAACGGGCGGATCGACACAGGATGAAATTTCTGAAATGGCCCCCAGCGAGCAGCATGCCTCCAAACAGATTCACCATTGTGGGTGCCGCCAGCAGTTCGCTCGGTTCCGCAGCCGCTGCCGCGCAGGCAGCGCAGTGAGCATCGGCGACAGAAGCGCTACTGTGGAAAAACGCCTCATAGCCAGCAACCCCCGTCAAAGCGAGTAAACCAAGTCCGCTTAGGGCGAACACGGCGCGATCCCGGTGTTTCCGGCACCCCACAAAGATAGCAATTCCGGTGGTCGGAATAACAAAGAGGATCATCCAAAGGTGGAAACTCTCACTAACCCAAAACGTAGTCGTTAGTATCGGCAGCAGCACCACCAATAGAGGCGTCAATAGACAATGGACTGCACACAGCAGGGAAGCGCTGATTGCGACGGCATCTAGCCAATTAAATGGATTCCAATCTGATGAAACTCGGGTGGACATGAACTCGGTTTTGGGGGTTCGGGCATTACACCAAACATCAGAAAATACGGTATAAATTTTTACAATTCAAGCCTTCTGCAGGCCATCAGGGAATTTTCCCACAGTGGGTCGCAACTTTGCGCGACAATTTCAATACGCGATTCAGGGCCCGAAAGCACGTGATCTTCGTTTAAACCATCGGCTCCCAAATTGTAGCAGAAATAACCGGTATCTGTGATCACGAAGGCTTTCATGCGATCCACTCGAAGATCTTTGAAAAAATCCCTCAATTTCCTCCGATCAAAGACCCACTGGTTATTAAACCGCCAACCCGTACTCTGATAACCCTCCCCGCTATTCTCGACCTTTACATAGCCCTCCTCAGGGATCGGTCGCTCCAAGGAATCGCCATGCTCAGAATGGTCTTCATGGTGATGATGATGGTCGTGATGGTGATGGTGATGGTCGTGATGCGCGGAGTCTTCGGGGCCCTCGTTAACACTCTTTGGCCGATCTCCCATGATTTCCGTAAGACTCATTTCCCCGTGTTCCGTCACTCGAGTCACCAAATTCTGAGAACCGTGTTTTTCAGCAAGAGCCTTCAGAGCCTCGTGATCAGTCTTAGAGTATAAGTCCGCTTTATTGCCGACCAAAATATCCGCGATCTCCACCTGCTGCACAAAGGTCTCGTTTTCCAAATAGCGATCATCCGCTAAACAGCGAGCATCCACCAGCGATACGACCCGCTGAATGGAAAGGCTCTCCCGATAGTTCTCACCAGACAAGACCTCAAGCACCTCAACCGGGTGTCCGAGCCCGGTCGGTTCAATAAAAAGCCGATCTGGCCGCGCTTCACGCAACAGCGCATTCAGTGCGACCTGCATTGGTAGATTCGCCGTGCAGCACATGCAACCTCCCGGTACCTCACGGATGAACACTCCAGACTCTTTCCGATGACGCCCTTCAAACAAAGCGCCATCCACTCCGATCTCGCCAAATTCATTCACCAATACCGCCCAGCGCGAGAGAGACGGTTTCTCCTTCAGAAGATGCAAAATGGTGGTGGTCTTTCCTGACCCGAGAAATCCCGTAATGATGTGTGTCGGGACTCCCTCAATGCGCGTTCTACTCTCCATGATTTCCAAAAATGCCGATAAAATATCGAGTCGCATCGAAATGCAACCCCAGCTCCCAATTATCGATTATTAGTTAGAGAGGGTCCGACGCGCTCGACAAAAACCACTCGAGCACGGTCTCAAAAAAAGACACATTGCAAATGCGAAACCGTCTATTTCTACTTGGTCAAATGGTCTCTACGGCTTCTTTTAACCACGAATGGGCACGAATCCACACGAAGAAATAAACGATTCGTGTAAATTCGTGTGCATTCGTGGTTCATTTTTAGCGTTTGGAGGAACGGGCCTTGGTC
>JBCCBL010000093.1:0-9708 GCA_039034055.1 Verrucomicrobiota bacterium
CTGGGAATGAATGACAAGCTCTAGCGACTTTTCAATAGTCTGCTAAAAGGCGGTCGATCCCTTGAGAATATGCGCATTGAGCTTATCACAATCCTGGGAAGTTCGTTTGAAAACAGACTCCAGGAATGTTTCTGCCATTTACCCTTCGCTCAGTTCGATTTTTTAGATTCGTTCTCATACTGATATTTGCATCTGATTTGAGTGCAGATGATATTTCATGGTGGCGTTTCGAGACAGACTTAGATGGCTCAGCAAACGGTTTCGAAAACCCGAACGAAGTGGCTGGAGAATCCTCGCTGACCTCTACCAATGCTGTCTTGGGAACTTCGGCACCGGATCTCTTTTCTCCGGTAGTTCCTGGGCCTGGGGTGCCAAACACGGCGAGTGTGCGCGCGGTGAATACCGGGGGAACCTCAGGGATCTTTGGATCTGCGGACTATTCCTCGGCCTTGGATGTCGGCTCAATTACGGTCGAGTTTTGGGTGCGGACTACCGAAAGTGATGCAGGCTTCGTCGCGCGAACGACAAGCCCCAACGCTGGAGAGCAGGGGAGTATTTCAAATGGGTTTCGCATCGTCGATCCCAACAGCGTGAGGGTCGATTTCTGGACAAGTCGGGAAATCGAGTTCAATGGAACCGATTTTTATGTCGGCTCACGAACGCAAACGACCATTGACACTGGGATCTCAATCAATGATGGCGACTGGCACTATATTGCTTTCAGTTACGATGAGAATAGCGGCGCGGCGCGTTTGATTGTCGATTTTGAGGTCACTGAAATAGACTTAGCGGACAATCGCGCGCTGTATTGGGGCGGGAACTTCGTGGGAGCTACTACCCCGGATGTCACCATGGGATATCGTCTGGACGGTAATCAAAACAACAATATCGGGACGCTCGATGAGGTGCGTTTTACTGATGAATTTGAAGACAATGAAGATCTGCTCTCACCTGTGCCAGAACCGGGAACGCTCTCGATGGGTGTCATGATCGCGTTTTTTGTGGCGTATCAATCATTTGTCCAGTTTCGGCGGAGAGCGTCTGATTCTTGATTATTGGAAATCAACAAATTCCTCTCCATCAGGGACTTGGAGTAGTGAAGACTGTTTAAGTTTTTGATAATCTGGGCGAATAAATAATACCCGACACTCCTCGACCTCTAATTCGAGAATGAATCCCCTCCGTCTTATTGCATTGATATGCTTCCTTTGTGGAGCGTGCTTCTGCGCGCACGGGGACACAATCTCGTGGTGGCGGTTTGAGGAGGACTTGGATACTTCCGCGACCGGATTTGAAAACCCCAACGAAGTCGGCGATCAGCCCGCACTCATCTCGAACAACGCGACTTTGGGGACCTTATCTCCAGACTTATTTGACAGTATCGTGCCAGGCCCGCAGGTCCCAAACACCGCCAGTGTGCGCGCTGTGAATCAAGGTGGTAGCGCCGGTATCTTTGGCTCGGCAGCTTATTCTCCGACCCTGGATGTCGCGTCCATGACCGTTGAGTTCTGGGTCAGGACTACCGAAAGTGATGCGGGTTTTGTAGCCCGGACCTCTGATCCGAATCTGGCCGGGGAGGCGGGCACGATTAGCAATGGGTTTCGCATCGTGGACCCGAACAGCGTTCGGGTAGACTTCTGGACTGCCGAGCTGAACAATCGGAATCGCTATCGTCGCTTCAGCAACAATCCAGCGCGAAACCCGGTGCAAACGACCATTGACTCAGGGATTTCAATCAATGACGGCGACTGGCACTATATCGCGTTTCGTTACGATCAGGACTCAGGCATCGGTCAATTGATCGTTGATAATGATGTCACTGAAGTTGATCTCGACGATGGGCGCTTGATTTTTTGGGGCGGCCAGCGACCCGGCCGAGTGCAATCCGAAGTCACGATGGGCTATTTGCTTGATGGTAATTCGGGTAATAATAACGGGACGCTAGATGAGGTGCGCTTCACCGATCAGTTTGAGGCAGACGAGGATCTTTTATCTCCGATTCCAGAGCCGGGAACCCTGCTGATGGGGAGTCTGCTGGGACTCTTCGCGTTTCTCGGTGAGTGGTTCCGAAGGCTTCGAAACTCGGCGAGTGCTAGAGGGCATTAGTGGCTTTCCTAAGGCGGAAGGCAGGGTGCCTACTCAGAGGTCTGCTCTTTTTTGATTCGGTAAAATACGAGATCGCCGGCGATGGGCTTACCGGATTCAATCGTGTAGGTGTGAACCCGGCGTCGTTTAAGCAATACATTGCCTAAAATTCCAGAAAATGTGCCATCGGGTGTGCGCGTGATGATTTCAATATTTTCCGGTAGGTCGTCGATCCAGACATCGACTAGGACGGTTACCACCCGTTCCCGGGCGTAAGGAGTAATCACGGTACCGAGAGGTTGGAGAGTTGCGAGTTCGACTACTTGAACCTCTGATGAGGTGTTTCCGATATCACCGGTCGAAATCGGACCGGAGCTTCGCTCACTGCATCCGGACAGGCCGAAAGTCGCAAGGATGACGGCGACTCGCCTTGGTAATAAGCAGCGGAGTGAGCTATCAAATCGGGACCGAGACTGGGTTTTCTCAGTTGGGTGGGACCCGCTAGCGCTTGAAATTCTCGAATCCGTGGGTTTCAGGATTGATGTCACCTTCAAAGAATCCGTGTAGTTGGCGTATCCGAGTCGGGTGGCGCATCTTGCGCAGCGCTTTCGCTTCGATTTGTCGGATACGTTCACGGGTAACCTTGAATTGACGTCCCACCTCTTCGAGAGTCCGACTGTAGCCATCTTGAAGTCCGAAGCGGAGTGATAGCACGCGGCGTTCACGCTCGGTGAGGGAGTCGAGGACATCCATGATTTTCTCTCGCAAGAGCGAGTAGGCAGTCATGTCGTATGGATTCTCCGCACCCTTGTCTTCGATAAAGTCGCCGAAATTGGTGTCATCACTGTCCCCGACTGGGCTCTGCAAAGATATAGGCTGCTGTGCCATCTTCATGATGGACTGGACGCGCTCTACGGGAAGGTTCATCTCCTCGGCGACTTCGTCTGGAGTCGGTTCATGACCGAGTTCTTGCAGCAGTTGTTTCTGGACCTGCATGACCTTGTTGAGGGTCTCGATCATGTGGACTGGAATACGGATAGTCCGGGCCTGATCTGCAATCGAACGAGTGATTGCTTGGCGGATCCACCAGGTGGCGTAAGTCGAGAATTTGTATCCGCGTCGATACTCAAACTTTTCCACAGCTTTCATAAGGCCCATGTTTCCTTCCTGGATAAGATCGAGGAAGTTGAGGCCACGGTTGGTGTATTTTTTGGCAATCGAAATGACCAAGCGCAAGTTAGCCTCAACCATTTCGGTTTTGGCCTTGTGCGCTGCACGCATGCTTTTTCGGACATCGCGGATCAGCTCCACTAGGCTTTCGGGGTCAAAACGGAACTGTTCGCGAATTTCGGAAAGACGGTCGTGAATCGCCTCTGTATCGATATTGCGGCGCCGTCCTGTGGCTTTTTCCGCAAGGGCTAAATTTTCGACCCCACTGTTGATCTCCCGCAAAATCGGATCGATGGTGATCAACCATTCTTCAAAGACTTTGAGTTTGAGGCAGAATTTTTTGAAAATTGGTTTTAGCTTCGCTTCGGCTTTAGTGTAGCTGGTCTGCAGACGTTTGAGTTTCGCTTCGTCTTCCGGATCGACCTCCTTCATTTTGGCCCAGTAATCATCGAGCTGTGAATTTATCTTTTCAGCGTCGGCGAGTAATTTCGGGAGGGCAGTGAAGTATGCTTCGCGGCTCTCAATCTTTTTGTCGAGAACGATGCGATCAAAGCGCTCTTCACGATTGAGCAGTTTGTGAATCAGTTCGATTTGGTGGGGTGCCGCGATTCCCACCGAGAAGAGAATATTTGCTGCTTTCTGCTCCGCAGTTTCGATGCGTTTAGAGATGGAAACTTCCTCTTCGCGGGTCAACAGGGGCACTTGGCCCATCTGTTTAAGGTACATGCGGACCGGATCGTCGATCATATCAGCCTGGCTGGAGCGGACTTCCTGCTCCTCAGACTCTTCCATGCGTGCCTTGTAAGTCTCGACTTCTGAGTCGTCTAAAATATCGACCTCAAGGTTCTCCAGGATGCTGATCACATTCTCGATTTCGTCAGGATTGTTGACGCTCTCCGGGAGAGATTTGTTGATGTCCTTGTAGGTGAGGTAGCCTTGCTCTTTCGATTGCCGAATCAGCAGTCGGATACGCTCATTAAGGCGCGCTTGCGACTTGGTCAGCTCGCCTGCTGCATCGTCAACTGGAGTGGAATCGTTGTTATCTGGATCAGCGGTCTTTTTAGTGGCCATGGCTGGGTTTGAAACGGATATAAATAGACAATTTAAAGTGGGAGAAGGGGGGTCGCGCGGGCTTTTCTCAGCTCGATTCTTTCCTTTGAGAGCTTGAAGGCCTCATCGGAGTCGGCTGCAACGGTCAAAATTTGCTCGTTAATGCGTTGGAGCCGTCCTTGTACCATATTTTGATACAGGTTATTTATGGCCGATTTTATGACCTTTTCGGGCTCTTCAAGAGGCATTTCGATTAGTTGTAATTCGTAGATGAGGTTTTGTTCCGGTTCGTTCTCGAGGAGTGCGTTGATGGAATTGGCGCCGGTCCAGATTCCGTGACTGATTTCGGAGAGAACGCGTCGGAGCATTTCAGAGGCTACAGAGTCGCCATCGATCCAGGAAATGTCGACATGTTCGGCAATGAATTCGGCGAAATTCTCATAGCGCAAAACGAGCCAAAGTAGCTGGGATTCTACCCTTGTCAATGTACTTGTGACCCCATCCTTGAGATTCACAGAATTTGCATCATCTTGGGCCTGTCGCGGGGAGCGGTGCGCTTGTCGCTTTTTGTATTGATGGTAGTCGGTATGGAGAGCGTCTGGTGCCACACCCCAGAGTCGGGCCACCTCATCAAGATAGTCCTGTTCAAGGATTGCAGAATCGACTCCTTTAATCATCTCAAAGGTGGATCGGAGGGCCGATTGCCGATCTGCGGGTGTCGCGTTCGTATTGGAAAGCATAGCATCACGCGCGAATTGCATGGCACTCAGGGTCTCGGAGAAGGTGCGGGCGAGTTGTTCCGGGCCTTGTTGTTTGACGATCGTGTCTGGATCCGCGCCTTCCGGGAGGACAACAACACTGACTTCAAGCCCGGCTTTGAGCGCGATTGGAATGGCCCGAAGAGCGGCTTTTTGTCCGGCATTATCGCCATCGAGGACCAGGGTGAGTTTCTGAGTCAGCTTTCGGATGGCCGAGACTTGCTGCTCAGTGATCGAGGTGCCCTGAGGGGCAACGGTATTGGCGATCCCCGACTCGACACATCTTATGGCATCGAGCTGACCTTCGACCATGTAGAGAATATCGGTTTCCTTGAGGGCCAGTCGCGCGGAGTCGAGATTGAAGAGGATGCTGCTTTTATGAAAAATGGGGGTTTCGGGGCTATTCACGTATTTGGCTTCGCGTGCGATGTCGTCTTCGGGCGTAAGCTCGGTGACACGTGCCGTGAAGGCGATGACTCGTGCATTATTGTCTCGAATCGGGATCATTAAACGCCCGGCAAAGCGGCAGCGGGCGCGGGTAGATTGGGATTGGTTTTCTTTGAGATAGAAGAGCCCCGATTTCTGGAGTGCTTCGCCGGAAAACCCTTTTGATTTTAAAAAGAGGAAAAGGGCAAAGGGATCTTTGGGGGCCCAGCCGATTCGATAGATTTCCGCAGTTTCGCTTTTGAAAGCTCGATCCTCAGTCCAATAGTTACGCACCCAAGCGCCCTCTTCATTTTTGGCTAGGAAGGCTTGATGGAACCAGTAAGTGGCCTGTTCATGGATGCTGTATAATTCTTGTTTGAGACTGCGCTCTTCTTTGCTGGGCCCTCCTGATTCGTATTCCAGCGATATGTTGAACCGTTTGGCGAGGATTTCGATGGCTTCCTGAAAGCTGACATTCTCAACCTCCTGAATGAATTTGAAATGGTCGCCGGTATTTCCGGTACTGAAGCATTTATAAAATCCTTTGTCTGGATGAACGAAAAAGGATGGGGTCTTTTCACTCGTGAAGGGGCTCAGGCCTTTCCAGTTTCGGCCGACTCGTTTGAGGGAAACGTGCGGAGAAACTACGTCGACCAGATCCACGCGGAGGCGAATGTCTTCAATAGTCTTTCTCGCAATTATCGGCATATCGGGGACCAGAGATTTGAGACTGTAAGTCTCGAGTGGCGATTTATCGACCGAGAAGTTTCTGTCTCACCGCCTCAGCTTGCGGATCGTTTGGAGCGAGTTGAAGAAATTGGTTGTAGTAAAAACGCGCGACCCGGTCATTTTGCTCGATTCGCTCGTAGGCACGGGCGAGCAGTAAGGTGATAGTTGCGTCTTCCGGAAAACGCTCTTTGGCTTCTTGTATCGAGCGCATTAGCTTGGCGGAGTCCCCGAGGGTCTGGACGAATCGAAGGTAGCGGATGCGCAGTGAAATCTCTTCGGGGGCATGACGCATGGCTTCAAGGAGAGCTATTTCAGCTTTGCGACTCTCCTCTTGTAGCTGATAGGCGTCGGCGAGTTTTTCCCAAACACGGGCGTTTTCAGGTTCATACGATTGGGCATCGTAATATGCGTCAATGGCAGCATCAGGATTATTTTCCGCGAGAGCCGCGTCTCCTTTGAGGATAGCGATTTCAAATTTAGAGATGCCGGGTTCAGTTGGTTCGAGATTCTCTTGAGAAATTGATAAATCAGCGGGCAGGTCGGAGTCTGCAGGCGAAAGATCAGTTGCAAGCAAATCGGAGTCAGATAGTGGCTCCACGGGTGGTAGCGGGGCGGTCTGCTCTGGCGCGTTAGATTCGGGGTTAGGTTGAGCTTCCTCTGGTGCCGGAATCGCTTCGAGTGGCGCGGTTTCGGAAGTCTCTGCGGTTTCGATGCGGGTGTCCTCGATGGTTGGGACGGCCTCGGTGTCTGTGTCTGTCGCGGTTTCGGAGTTCGCTTGCTCCGCCTGGTTGGCGAGTTCCTGCTCAGCAAGAGCGGCCGCTTCTTCTTGACGTTTCCGCTCGGCTTCCATCGCAAGCTTAGCGGCATTCCAGTCTTCAATCTGCTGTCGTAGTGGCGCCAGGTCGCTCGAATCGAAAGCTCCGGGTAGTTGAGAATCCATGTTTGCGATGCGCGATTCGACTTCCGGCCAGTCAGTTTCGCTTGCAGCGATCCGGATCAGGCTGAGCTGTGCGGGTAGTGATATCCCAAAGTCTGGATCTCGTTCGAGGCGTGAAAAATAGCGCCGGGCCTGAACTGTGTTTCCCTGACTTAAAAATAATTCTCCGAGGGTTAGAGAACGATTGGGTGTGATGGATTGGGGCGCCTGTTTCTCAGCTTCGAGCATCAAACTGAGCGCTTCTGATCGGCGTCCTTTTGATAAGACTAGCTCAGCCAAGGAAAGTTTTGCCTGAGCATCATCGTTGAAGATATCTAAGTAAGCGCGATAGGCTTCGATTGCCGAGTCGGAGTCTCCGACTTGCTGGAAGGCCTGGCCGGCCTCCTTTGCAAAATGAACGAGATCTGAGTCTGCGCGATAGGCCTGGGCGAGTAGCACCGCCCCTTCGAATGGATTCCCACTTCGCACATGGCTGAGGCCGAGTAGTGTCCTAATTTCCAAATTATCAGGGAATACCGTGAGGTAGGGGTCCAAATTGCTGATGACTACCGGATAGGAGCCAGATTCATAGGCGGTCTTTGCCGTCTCAAGCGCTTGTTGGAAACGCTTTTCAGTCCGGTCGCATCCCACCAGTAGCAACAATATTGTTCCTAAAAAAATTAAGTATCTGGGAACCGAATTAGATCGTCTGCGTTTAAAGCTTGAAGGCATTGATATGGAATTGAAAACGTGTTAACTGTGAGGATGCAAGTCATCAGGTGGGTTCAACGGAGGATTCGAGCGGGAGGTTTCACCTTTGCTGTTTTATGGGCGTGTGCATTGTCTTCGCAAGAGGGGCTGATTTATCAGGATCCGTATGTCGATTTTCTTTGGGAAGCGCCGCTCAATGATTCGGAAGTGGCTTCGTATGAAGGCCCGGTCGAGGCGCTTTTGCGAGGATTTGAAACTGAGACTGGAGGAGTGATAGAGCCCGGAACTCATGCCAGAGTCGCTCTCAAAGTCTACACGGCCTCGGGGGCCGGACTTTCGACGCCGCAAGGATTAGTGAGTGCCCTCGCCGATGCGCTCGAAAGACGCGGTTACCAGCGGGAAAATATTTTTATCGTCGATTACGACACTCGTGGATTGCGAGCCACGGGGTATATTGGCCCCTTGAGTGTCGGATCCTACAGATTCGACGGGATGCCGGTGATCGCTCTGGATGAAGGGGAGCACTTCGATAAGATCTGGTTTTACGACAATGCGCTACCGCCGCGGCGTCCGCGAAGTTTTTCGTCATCACCGATTCTGGCGGAAGAGCGCAGCAATATTCTAAGCGAGGAGGAGCGTCGATCCTACCTACCGACGCCTCTTTTTTTAGAGACCGATTTTTGGATAAATCTGCCGATGTTTACGGATCATCCGGTTATGACGGTCAATGGCGCACTGGTGAACGCGAGTCTGCTCGCGGTCTCGAATAATGAGCGTTTTTTGAAAAGCCGGGCTACAGGACCCGTCGCGGTCGCAGAGATTGCGGCGATTCCGGAAATACGTGAGAAATGGTTGTTCAGCATCGTCTCATTGGACACCTTTCAATATATTGGAGGCCCGAGTTTCAATGCGCATTATACGAGATCAGAGCCGCGACTGTGGCTAAGCACTAATCCGACCGCTCTGGACGCACTAGCTCTGGATCGGATAAATCAGGCCCGGAAAGAAATGGGCTTCGATGCGGTAAACTTGAAGCATCCACTCTTTGAATACGCGGAGGCGCTGGGGTTGGGATACGCAGATGATTCGAGACTACAAGTTGTGCAGGTCGCGCCCTGAGGGTTTGATAGATTGCTCGTAGCTTACTGATGCGTGTCTGTTATTATCTTGAGACTCTATGAATATCATCCTTCTTGATGACTCTCGAAATATTCAGTTGTTCGATAAGGATAGTCGCGTGTATTCACATGTGCGTGACGTCTTGAGAATGCAGAGCGGAGATGTATTTGATATTGGATTAATCAATGGTCCGCGCGGGAAAGCGGAAATACAGGCTATTGACGACTATAGTTTGAAGGTTGAAATTAACTGGGGGGAAGTGCCCGAGCGCGAAAGAAACGTAACCTTCTTACTGGGGTTAGCACGGCCTCAAACGGTCCAAAAGCAACTCAATGTGCTAGCGACGCTCGGGGTATCGCGAATGATATTTTTTCCGACGGAGCGCGGAGAGGCGAGCTATGCCAGCAGTCGCGTATGGCGTGATGGGAAATGGGAACGGCATGTTTTAGAAGGTGTTGAGCAGGCCTTCGCAACCAGGTTGCCGAACGTCGAGCTGCTTGACTCTCTGGAGGATGCCACATGCTGCCTTGACGGGGACGTGCGCAATCGCTGCGTGCTTGATAACTATGAGGCGGAATCATCTTTGCGTGCTTTTAAAACGAGAAGCGACATTAGCGCGACGACCGCGATTGCGGTAGGATCTGAACGTGGTTGGACAGCAATGGAACGTGAGCAATTTCGAGCGAACGGGTTTGTCTTCGCACACATGGGCCAACGCGTTATGCGTTGTGAAACTGCAGCGAC
>JBCCBL010000094.1:0-9644 GCA_039034055.1 Verrucomicrobiota bacterium
ATGAAGGTGACGACACGGTCTCCTTCAAAATAGCCTTGTTCGGTGAGGTCCATGAGGCGGCCGGGGGTGGCCACTAGAATGTCCATCCCGTAGTGGAGGTCTTTCTTTTGTGGACCAAACGACACGCCTCCGTGGACGAGCGCCACTTTGAGCGGAGTCTTTGCCGCATAGCTTTTGATGTTGTCGGCAATTTGTGCAGCGAGTTCGCGGGTGGGGCTGAGAATGAGAGCGCGCGGTGACTTGCGAACGCGGTGCTCGCGTTGGTCCATAAGTCGATGGATGAGCGGCAGTGCGAATGCGGCGGTTTTGCCCGTTCCGGTTTGTGCGCAGCCGAAGAGGTCGCGGCCCTCGATAAGTCGCGGGATGGCTTGTTCTTGGACCGGGGATGGCGTTTCGTAGCCCTTTTTTTGGAGAGCATTGACGATTTTCTCGGATAGGCCGAGATCGGAGAATTTGACTTGGGTCATGATAATATGAGCCCGCTCTTGGTGTTTGAAGCGGGTTGCTCAGGTGTGTGTTGGATGATGTTGTGCGATACCGCGGAAGCATCCTCATCAGTAGATGGATCGACGGGGGACAAAAACACTCCAATTGCAACGCTGTTAAGGTTACACCTAAGCACTTTCGGCCAAATGAAGCGGAGTAGCAAAGCAGAAGCTTCGAGCTTTGGCAAGTCGCGAATATTCAATAGACGATTTTAGGCGATAGGCCGATTCTCGAGTCAGATTGCGCCGGTCCGGATGATTTCTCGAAAATTCACCTCGCTAGAAGAGGTCGCCCTGGGTGGGCGCTGGGGCATCGGGCGGACGATTTTTGGTGATGGCTTTTATGGGTTTGTCGGCGATGATGTTTCCGATGGAGCCTCGGCCTTTGATTTCGATGTTGCCGAAGTCGAAGGGGATGAGGTCTTTGCGCAAACGGGGTTGGGGTTTGAGTCGGACCCATAGGGTCGGCGGTGGCGTATGGGGCCCCTCTAGGGCTTGCAGAAAGAGGATACGGCTTTTGGCAATGTCTTTGACTAGCTCGTACTCCCGCTCCCGCGTGACTCCTCCGATTTGAAATTTTTTCCCGTAGGTTTTCCCTGATTTTTTATCAAAGTAAATCATACAGTAGACGGTTGTGTCTTCTTTGGGGAAGAGTACACAGTGTATCGGGTCTACTCCGACAAATACTTTCTCTCCGACTTTTTGGATGACCATGGTTCCGTTTTTACGGAATGTAATGGTGTCGTCCATACGTGAGCATTTTCCAATGACTTCGTAGTCGCCTCCACGTTTGAGGGCGTAGCCGGCAAAACCTTCTTTGCGGTCGAGATGGAGGGTTTCGTTGGCGATGGCGACTTCGGCGGCGACAATTTTATCAAAACTAGAAATTTCGGTGCGACGGGCCCGGTCCTTCCCGTATCTTTTTTTAAGATCGTTGAACCAAGCGATTGTGTAGTCGTTGAGCTTGCGCAGGTAGGCGCGGACTTGTTTGAGGGCGTCTTCGATATCTTTCAGTTTTTTGTCAGCGGCTTCTGCGTTGTGGCGAATGATGCGGCGTGTCTGGACGTCGAGGAGCTTTTCAATGTCGTCGTGGGTGACTTCGCGCTTGAGGTTGGCCTGGGGAAGGAGCGGTTTCAGGGCTTTGAGCAGGACGGTGTGGGCCTCTGGATTGGTCTGAACTTTTTTGAGTAAATCGTAGAGTTCGTGTTCGATGTAGAGGCGTTCGAGAGATTTGAAATGCCATTCTTCCTCGAGTTCGTCGCGTTTGATTTCGAGTTCCCATTTGAGCAGTGCTTTGGTGTGTTTGGCAGAAAGTCGGAGGATTTCTGATACGCCGAGAAAGTCGGGTTTACCTTCGTGGATGACTGCGGTGTTCGGGGCGATGGAGATTTCGCAGTCGGTGAAAGCGTAGAGGGCATCGACGGCGGTATCGGGGTCAATACCCCCTGGGAGGCTGATCCGGATGCGGACTCTGCCGGCGGTCAGGTCTTCTACTTTGGTGATCTTGATTTTCCCTTTTTCCGAGGCGTTAACGATGCTCTGGATGAGCGAGGCGGTGTTGGTGCCAAAAGGAATTTCGACGATGTTTAGGATTGATTTTTTGTCACCTCTCTCGATGCGGGCACGTACTTTGATGCGGCCTCCTTGAATGCCGTCGCGGTAGTCGGAAAAATCAGCAATCCCGCCGGTTTGGAAGTCTGGGAGTATTTCGAAGGGTTCGTTTTTGAGTGAAGCAATCGAGGCATCGCAGAGTTCGTTGAAGTTGTGAGGCATGATTTTACAGGCCATGCCGACTGCGATTCCCTCGACACCCATGGCAAGGACGAGCGGAAATTTTACGGGGAGGTGAATGGGCTCATCATTCCGTCCGTCATAAGACTTGTCCCAGTGGGTGGTCTTTTTGTTGAAGACGACCTCTTTGGCAAATTTGCTTAGGCGTGCCTCGATGTAGCGGGCAGCAGCGGCGGAGTCGCCGGTGAAGATGTTTCCCCAGTTTCCCTGGGTTTCCACGAGTAGGTTTTTTTGTCCGAGTTGAACGAGAGCATCGCCGATCGAGGCGTCACCATGTGGGTGGTAGGACATGGTGTGTCCGATGATGTTTGCGACTTTATTGAAGCGTCCGTCGTCTTTTTCCCAGAGTGCATGGAGAATCCGGCGCTGGACCGGTTTGAGGCCATCTTGAATGTAGGGGACTGCTCGGTCGAGGATGACGTAGGATGCGTAGTCGGCGTAATACTCGCCGAGCATTTCGGTGACTTCTGGTAAGTGGGAGGAACGATCGCTCACAGAGTTTGGCTTGGAAATTGGCTCATTGCCGGAATTTGAATCCGTGCTGAAAAACGCCCGAGACGAATCGAGAATTACTCTTGGATCAACGCTTTTTCAGTCAAATGAGGGAAGTTTGGGCGCAAATTTAGCTAAATCCGGGATGCAATCCGACGGACGATTCAGATTTTCCGTATTGTCACGCACTCCCTTGAACGTTTTTGTGCCCCCTTTTCAACTCTAACTAACCAAAGCCTTGGATCTTAAAAACATAAAGCAACTCGTCGATCTCATGAAACGGGCCGATCTGACCGATTTCGAGATTGAGGAAGATGGCCTCAAGCTGAAGATTTCTCGTGAAGGTAGCCAGACGACTCCGGCAGCTCCCGCTGTCACTTACATGCAGCCGGCTCCGAGCTATCCCGCAGCCCACACGGTCCCCCCGTTTCCGACTGAGGCTCCTGCAGCGGCGGCTCCAGCGGCTTCTGCGGCACCTGCCGGAGACCCTGGAGATTTCAAAATGGTCAAATCGCCGATGGTCGGCACTTTTTATACGGCCCCTTCTCCTGATGCGGAGCCTTTCGTAAAGGTAGGCTCTAAAGTAGGCGCGGACACTCCGGTATGTATTATTGAGGCGATGAAGGTTATGAACGAAATCCAGGCGGAAGAATCCGGAACGGTCGCAGAAATTCTCATCGAGAATGGAGATCCCGTCGAATTCGGGCAGCCACTCTTTAAGCTCAAAGCTTAGCCAGCTCGATTTGCCAAAGCACTCATGATTAAGAAATTGCTGATCGCAAATCGCGGGGAGATTGCCCTGCGCATCGTTCGTGCCTGCCGCGAACTTGGTATCCAAACTTTGGCGGTGTATTCCGAGGCTGATGAGCAGTCTCTGCACGTCCAACTCGCCGATGCGGCGATTTGCATCGGTCCGGCTCCGGGTTCCGAGAGCTATTTGAAGGCGGATCGGATCATCAGTGCAGCTGAGATTGCGGATGTGGACGCGATTCACCCAGGCTATGGATTTTTGGCGGAGAACGCGGATTTTGCTCATCAGTGTGAGCAGTGTAATATCAAATTTGTCGGTCCGCGCTGGGAGGTGATCAACAGCATGGGTGACAAAGCGGTCGCTCGCGAGATCGTCAAGAAGGCGGGAGTTCCGACGGTTCCAGGAAGCGATGGGCCTATCGAGGATGAAGCTGAGGCGTTGAAAATTGCTCAGGAAATTGGCTTCCCGGTTATCATTAAAGCGGTTGCTGGCGGTGGGGGCAAAGGAATGCGTACGGCCCACAATGCGATGGCTTTTCAGAAGGAGTTTGTGGCAGCGCGCAATGAGGCTGCCAAGGCATTTGGCAACGGCTCGGTCTATATCGAGAAATTTATCGAGGCTCCCCGGCATATTGAGTTCCAAATCCTCGCCGATGAGCACGGTAACGTTATCCATCTGGGAGAGCGCGATTGCTCGGTGCAGCGTCGCCACCAGAAACTGATTGAAGAGGCCCCTTCGCCCTTTTTGACTCCCAAGCTTCGAAAGAAAATGGGCGATGCGGCGGTGAATGCCTCGAAGGCCGCCGGTTATACGAATGCTGGGACGATTGAGTTTCTCGTCGATAAGTATGGAAATTTCTACTTTATCGAGATGAATACTCGGATCCAGGTGGAACATGGAGTTACCGAGGAGGTTACCGGGATCGACCTGGTTAAGGAGCAGCTTTTGATCGCGAGCGGACACAAGCTCGAATACCAGCAGAAGGACGTGAAGATTTTACGCCATGCCGTAGAGGTGCGTGTCAATGCCGAGGACCCGGGTCGAAACTTCGCGCCTTGCCCGGGAAAAATTGATTTATATTATGCTCCTGGTGGGCACGGAGTGCGAATCGATTCGCACGTGTATTCTGGATACACCATACCGCCTTATTACGACAGCATGATCAGCAAAGTTATGACATTTGGAAGCAGTCGAGACTTGGCGCTTGACCGGATGAATCGTGCTTTGAGTGAATATTTAGTGAGAGGGATCAAAACGACGATTCCCTTTACTAAAGCAATTGTGAATGATCCCGTTTTTAGACGAGGTGAGGCGACGACTAAATTTGTCGAGGAATTCATGAATCGCACCCCGAAAGATATTTTAACTAAAACGCCTCTAGACGAATAAGATGAGCCAGGACACTGAATACAGCGAAACCGAATCAATCCCAACGGTTAGCGAGGAAGGGACTTCCTCAGGAGAAATCCGGATAAATCACGAAGTGATTGCAAATATTGTGCGTTTGGCGACCCTTGAGGTCCCAGGTGTGGTAGCCGTTGGTGGTGGATTCAAGGATGGTATCGCTGAGATGTTTAAGGACAGTGGCGGTAAGGGTGGCGTAAAAGTTAGCCTCGATGAAGTCGATGAGTATGCCATAGAGATCAAGGTTCAGCTCAAATTTGGGGTGGAACTTGCGAAGACGGGCAAGATCGTGCAGCAGACCATCATTGAGTATGTAGAGCGTATGACGAGTCAGACTGTGGCAAAGGTGGATGTCATCATCGAGTCGGTCCGGATGGAGCCCAAGGAGACCCCCGAGGCCGAGTCCCCTGTAGTGCAAAGCGTCGAATAATTTTTATGCAAGCTCGGGTCATCCGAGCTTTTTTGTTATGAATTTGGAAACTCTCGGAGAATATTGGACGGCGCTTTGGGCGAGTCCCCAATCGGTCTACATTGCATTTGGAATCAGCCTTTTCTTGCTGGTTTTGCTGGTGGTTTTTCTCATTCGGCCGCGAAGGGGGAGGTCGGTCTTGGCGTATGAAGATGCAAATGGCCGAGTCGAGGTCAGTCGCTCCGCGATTAACGAGTTGGTTCAAAGTACCTGTCAGCAAATCGAAACGGTGAAGCAGCCGAAGGTGTTGACCTATGTGAAAAAGGGAGTGCCCGCTCTGCGTATTAAGCTGAAGGTGCAAGGTGAAGCTCGCATGAAAGACATCCGTGAGCGCTTGCGTAATCATCTGCGTACTCAGCTCATGGAGAATCTCGGATTTGAGCGACTCGGCTCTATTGATATTTTGGTGACCAGTGTTGGTAATCTACCGGTAATTCCACCTTCTCAAGCGACTCCTGCCTATCAAGCGCCCATTTCCGAGGAGCCGGTTTCTCTAGAACCGGCCGTGAAGGGCGAATGGGACGAAGATGACGAGCCAGACTCTGAGAAAGATTTGAAATAGGGTTTTGGAGTCTGATGGTTACGGCTGAGTTTTTAATCACGGCTTTCATTGTGGTAATCTCGCCGGGAACGGGGGTGATCTACACGGTTTCGACCGGAATTCTACTGGGGCGCGAGGCTAGTTTGGCGGCGGCATTCGGTTGCACCTTAGGCATTATGCCCCACCTTCTCGCCTCGGTCTTGGGGCTTTCGATGATCTTGCACACGAGTGCTGTCGCATTCCAGATATTGAAGTATATCGGGGCGGCTTATCTTTTATACCTGGCTTGGCGAACCTGGAGGGATTCCAATCTACTTGAGCTGGATTCCGAAGCTAAGGAGCGGAAGTTTGGAGGTATCGTGAAAAAGGCTGTTTTGATCAATGTGTTGAACCCGAAGCTTTCGATTTTCTTCCTGGCTTTCTTGCCGCCCTTTATCGATGGCTCCAGCGCAAACGCGCATTTTCAAATGGGGCTCCTCAGTGCGCTTTTCACCTTAATGACCCTTGGAGTCTTTATAATCTACGGGCTGTGTGCGAGTCGAGTCCGCAAGGCACTTGTGGAATCGAAAACGCTCCTGGCGTGGCTACAAAAGTCTTTCGCGGCTTGCTTTGCCTTCGTGGGTCTCAAATTGGCGACCGAGCGGCAATAGGCATGTGGCATCGTATCGGATGCGAGGACTATTCCTGGGATCTATAGGTTCTCTAAACGAACAGCAGGTTTAGCTTGGTTCGATGGGTGCAGTAGTTGAGGGCGAGGCTTTCGATGTATTCGACGGCTTGTTGGTAGCGCTTTTTGCGCGACTCCGTGAAATACTTACCTTTTGGGCAGATCGAGTGTTTTAAGCCGACGACAATGAGGCTGGCCTCGGGGTAGCCTGCAACGAGCCGAAGTTGATTTACGATCTGGTAGCGTATCCAGAGGGGGTCATAATCGTGTTCTCGAAGGTCCCAGACGGCGACTCCGTGAGAATCGCTTTTCTGATCCAGATGCATCTGGATGAGCCCGCGAACTTCTTCGTCGAATGGCTTCCGATTGCGCTTGAGCGGACTGTTTTGGTTTTGCGCGTAGCGCAATGCCGCTGAAATCTGTTCAGCTTGGTAGGCGTCGGTGCCAGAGGCAGCCGAGAAAAGCTGATTGATGGTGTGAAGTTTGGAGAAGCTGGCGGTTGTGGCATTCATGACGCATAGGATTCATATGGATTTTTTGGATGTTCTATTGCTTGTTGAATGACGCGGTGCGCCGGTGCTTCAGAATATAAGCTATTCTAACTCGCTGATTTCCTTTTGTAGATCGGAAATTTCCCTAAAGTCCTTATATACAATAGCAAATCGCACAAATGCAATCTTATCTATGCGTTTGAGGTTGGCCATAATTTTTTCGGCGATGTCCTTACTGAGGATTTCCAGGACGTTTTCATTGCGTAATTGCTCGACGATTTCGGTGACCATCAGGTCAATCTGCTCAGCGTCAACTTGAGTCTTTTCAGTGGCCTTGATGATAGATCCACGGAGTTTTTCAATCGAGAAGTCCTGGCTGGATCCGTCGGCTTTGCGGACCGGAAGCTCCTGACTTTCAATGGTTTCGATTGTAGTAAACCGGTGCTGGCAAGTCTTCTCAAGGCATTCGCGACGACGTCTGATAGAAAGGTCGTTCTTGGCCATTCGGGAGTCGATGACCTTATCGTTGGTCTTGCCGCAACGTGGACAACGCATAGAGTTCTCTTGAAGGTATCGGGAGTGGAGCTATTGATTCAAAAAATTCTCCAGCATCTTTTTGCCGTCTTCGGTGGCATAAGACTCTGGGTGGAATTGCACACCATAGACTGGATATTCCTTGTGTTGGACGGCCATGATGATGCCGTCTTCAGTCTCGGCGGTGATTTCTAGGCAGTGAGGAACGGTTTCTTTTTCGATGATCAGAGAGTGATAACGGGTCGCGGTGAGGGGCGAATCCAAGCCTGCGAAGAGTCCTTTGCCGGCATGAAGGATCGAAGAGGTTTTTCCATGCATCAGTTGTGGAGTGCGGATCACCTTACCTCCGAAATGGTGGCCGATGCTTTGGTGTCCCAGGCAGACCCCCAAGAGCGGGCGCTTTCCGGCAAATTTATCGATCATTGCCAAGCTCACTCCCGCTTCTGTGGGCGAGCAGGGTCCGGGTGAGATAAGGATGCGCTCTGGGTTGAGATCCCATGCTTCATCTGGCGTAATCTCATTGTTGCGGACGACCTTTTGCTCGACGCCCAACTCGCCAAAATACTGCACCAAGTTGTAGGTGAAGGAGTCGAAATTGTCGATGACCAGTAGCATGAAACCGGTAACAAAAACGTGGAGAGGTCCAGGTGGCAACGAAGATTTGCCGGCTCATTAATAATGGATTCTTAATTAAATCAGCTCGGTATCACTTGTGGATTGATTCGGTTGCTAGCTTTATGGGGTTTCCTTCGCTATCGCCACTCGTGCTTTGGATAACGGCCGGCCAGGTCTTTTTTGATTTGTGGGTAGCTGCGCTCCCAGAAGCCTTGGAGGTCATTGGTGAGCTGGACGGGCCGTCGATTAGGGGCGAGCATTTCGAGGGTGAGGGCGATCTGACCGTCGCAGATCTTCAGAGACTCGGGTTCGACGTCGTAGAAATCCTGAACCATGGATGCGAGGACGACGCGCGGGTGTTTGGATTCGTAGCGCAGTTTGATAGGTTTGTGGCGATTCGGGAGTTGGAATGTTTCGGGAGCGAGGTGATCGAGCAGCGGAAGCAACATATCGGGTAGCCAGGCCTTGATGGCAGGCCATACCGGCTTGTTTTGGATTTCTTTGAATCTAAGCGATCCGGAGCAAATTTCCGCGAGGATCATGCGTTTACCCGCTTCATCAACCGTTGAGAAACCGGAATCTGGAGACCATTGAGCGATGCAATTGACTCGCTCGATCCACTGATCAACGGAGTGATCCCAATGCTTCAACTTCCATTCTCCACTGAGGATTTTATCTGCAAATAGCTCGGCAGCTCCCTCGTGGTCGATTTCTTGGGTCTCGTTTTCAGCTAGGGTGAGATCGCGATACTGAGTGGCCTCAATCCCAATAAGACCCTGTTTTACCTTATCGAAGCGTACCGATTTTTGGGTTTGGACCGTGTCAGGAAAGAGTTCCTCCAGCCATTTTGGATCAATCGCGGTGACTCCATTGATGAAGGTATTAACGCCTTTGGCAGTGGTCCGTTCGTCGATCTCGGTGGCCACGAAAATAGTGGCGTCCTGCACTGCAGATTCGCGGCGGATGTCACCTCGCCGTCCTCCGACCAGTTCGCAGCGCAGGGTTCCCCGGTCGAGGCGTCGTCCCACCTGATCGGGGAACCCGCTGAGGATGCTCCGACCAAGTGATGGATAGGTGGTGAGATCATTGTGGGGTTGGATTCCGGCGCGTTCGGCTTGCTGAATGAGTTGTTGGGCAGTGCGGGCTGCTTGCTGGGCCCCGGTAAAGTGGATGCCCCATTCGCGGCAAAATCCCGGATTGAAGCGCTCCTGTTCCAGGCGTTTCCAGATCTCAAGCAAAGCGATGAAGTCTGATTTCTCAGAGTCGGGAGCGGCATCCATCCAGGCTTTGCGTTCGCGATCTTTGCGCCTATCTTTCAGAGGGATGATGATCGAGCGCCCTTGTACCAGGGCGGCAATTACGATTATCGCATCGACGCAGCCCTGCTGTTCCGCCTCACAGAGC